>JAULZZ010000157.1:0-3087 GCA_032117095.1 Paenibacillus sp. | reverse complement strand
TGATGGAGGGGTTGCTCGAATGAAGATTGATGTCCTGACGTTGTTTCCTTCCATGGTCGAAGGACTGTGTGACGAAAGTATTGTCGCGCGGGCACAACAAAAGGGACGCGTCTCTGTGCGGACGATTAATTTTCGTTATTTTGGGACACACCCCGATGGGCGGATTGACGACGTGCCATATGGTGGAGGTGGGGGGATGGTCATCCAAGCCCAGCCCGTGTTTGATGCGGTGGCGTATGCGGTCGCCTCTGCGGACGTACGTCATCCCCCCGCACGGGCACACGCCACGACGACAACCCCGCGGATCGTCTTGCTCTGTCCCCAAGGGGAGCGGTTTACCCAACAACACGCCCATGCCTTGCGTGAGACGGAACATCTCGTATTTTTAGCGGGGCATTACGAAGGATTTGATGAGCGGATTCGCCAGCATCTCGTCACCGATGTGTACTCATTGGGCGATTTTGTGATGACTGGTGGGGAAATTGCGGCGTGTGCGATGGTCGATGCGATCGTGCGGCTGTTGCCCGATGTGTTGGGCAATGCCCAATCTGCAAACGAAGATAGTTTTGCACACGGACGGTTGGAGTACCCGCAGTACACACGACCGGCGCAATTTCGGGGGATGGCAGTGCCTGAGGTGCTGCTGTCTGGACACCATGCGCGTATTCAACTGTGGCGCCAGCAACAATCGTTGTTGCGGACGTGGCGATGGCGACCCGACTTGTTTGCAGGGGTGTCTTTGTCTCCCCAAGAACAACAGTGGATTTCGCAATGCATCGCAGACGGGGTATCCCTCCCCGTTACGCATCCGTCAAGCACAAACGGCACGCCCAAAAAATAGTTGAACAAGTGAACAAAATGTAGTATGATGAATGCGATGAAAGGAGGTGTTTTGCTTTGAGTACGTTGATGGAACAGCTCACGCAAGAACAATTGCGTACAGATTTGCCTGCTTTTCGCCCTGGGGATACGTTAAAAGTATACGTAAAAGTAAAAGAAGGCGCGCGGGAACGGGTGCAGCTTTTTGAAGGGGTTGTCATTAAACGGCGTGGTGGCGGTGTGAGTGAAACGTATACCGTACGTAAAATTTCGTATGGCGTAGGTGTTGAGCGCACGTTTCCGCTTCATAGTCCGTCGATCGAGAAGGTCGAAGTGTTGCGTCGGGGGAAAGTACGGCGCGCCAAACTATACTATTTGCGTGATTTACGTGGGAAAGCCGCACGGATTAAAGAAATACGTCCCAAATCTTAAAGTACACATACAGCAGAGAAGACACCATGGAAACGAAAGAGCTCAAACGAGTTTCTCTCGTTTCCTTATATCTAAGCGCTTATTGAAAACATACACAAAGGCGGTTTCCTTTTGTGGGAAAGCAAAAGGTGGTTTCACCGCAGCGAAAAGGCGTAGCTTTTCTGCTGGGGGCTGTGTATTGGAGTACGGATGAATATCATGCCTATAAGAGAGGGGGATCCGACGTGGATTCTGAGACGCAGCAAGTACCCTCCGCAAGTTCTCCGCCTTCGTTCTCATGGAAATCCGAAATCAAATACTGGGTAAAATGGTTGACCATTTGCGGGATTCTAGTCTTTGGTTTTCGTTATTTCGTGTTTACCGTGTACGTGGTCAACGGCGAGTCGATGTTGCCGAATTTAGTAGACAATGAGCGGATCGTCATCAACAAATGGATTTATGACGTGCGTCAGCCGCAACGCGGGGAAATTATCGTATTCCAAGCGACCGAAACCGAGCAATACATCAAACGTGTCATCGCCTTGCCTGGCGAAACGGTCGAAGTCATTGGCGATACGTTGCTCATTAACGGCAAAGCGCAAAGCGAGCCATATTTGCAAGCGGTCATCGACCAAGTGCGCGCCAATGGTGGCACGTACAACATGAGTGACAGCGAACCGTTAAAAGTGCCCGCAGGCACGTTGTTTGTTTTAGGCGACAATCGGTCAAACTCTACAGACAGTCGTATTTTGGGCATGATTGATCAGGACAAAGTGATTGGGCGGGCGGATTATGTCTTGTGGCCGTTGTCTGAGATGGGTAGCTTGACCGATCCATACAACCCCTAATTGCAGTACGCTGTTTTTAATTTGAGGGGGGTTTTTATGAAACCGCATATGCCATCGGTAGATTATGCAGTTGTGTCTCAACAGACCGTCCACGAGAAGACAACACCCACATGGAAAAAAGAGTTGCTGCAGTTTTCCAAAACCATGGTCTTGGCGATCATCTTTGCCTTACTAATTCGGATGTTTTTCTTTACGGCCTACATTGTCGCAGGCGAATCCATGCAACCGAGCATTTATGCGCAACAGCGCATCGTAGTGAACAAAATGATTTACCATATGCGCATCCCCCAACGAGACGAAATTGTCGTCTTGGATTCGCATGAAGGCAGACAACTGATTAAACGGGTCGTCGCACTGCCAGGGGAAACCGTCGAAGTCATTGGCGATGTTGTGCGGATCAATGGACAAGCCATCGCACAGCCCTTTTTAGACGAAGTCGTTGCACAGGCGCAGGCAGCGCATACGCACTACAATACGCACGATTTTCCCGCACAAAAAGTGCCCATTGGGCACGTGTTCGTGATGGGCGACAACCGCCCTTATTCGTTGGATAGCAGGGGGTTTGGGTTCGTCCCGTTGGAACACCTTGTCGGGCGTGCCGAGATGGTCGTATGGCCGTTCAAAGATTTTAAGGCGTTGTAGTATCTGCAAGAAGGGGACTCCGTAGAGGAGGAAGTGACAGCATGACGATTCAATGGTTTCCAGGGCATATGTCCAAAGCAAGACGACAAGTGGAAGCGAAGCTCGATGTCATTGATGTGGCGTTAGAAATGGTCGATGCCCGCATGCCGTCGAGCAGTCGCAATCCGATGGTCGAACAAATGCTCAAAACAAAACCGCGCTTGATGTTGCTCAACAAACAAGATCTTGCAGAACCGGCGATTACCGCCAAATGGGTCGCACGGTGGACGAGCGATTCGGTGCGTGTTTTGCCGATTGATGCGAGTACAGGGGAAGGCATGCACGCTATTTTTGCGCTTTGTCAACAGTTGGTCGCCCCACTTTATGA
>JAULZZ010000156.1:0-12901 GCA_032117095.1 Paenibacillus sp. | reverse complement strand
CTTGCACGGAGGGATATCAAAATCATAGATACACAAAATAAAATAAATAAATCGCCGCACTTCTTCCTCGCGATGTGTCTCTTCCGCCATCTGGCGCAATCTTTTGAAGACATACTCACTTTCCAATTTGCCATACGCCTCAATCACATGGCACTGCAACACAGGGTTTCCCTTTTCCATTCCCCATTCAAACAGCGGTAAAAATAACGGTTCGTGGTCAATGAACGTAGCGAGTGCAAAACTTGGCTTTTTTGCTTCTTTGTTCAGTCTAGCAAACATATCTTCAAAAGGCAAAGACGTATGGAACTTCAGCGCATACCGTTCGTACGGGCGGGGATTTTGTTGCATCATGTGCAAAACGTGCATATAAAACTGTGCGATCATGCAATCTGGATCAATTTTTAATGTTTTTTGCCACATTTGGCTGGCCAGCACATCATTTTGGCTGTTAAACGCCGCAATGCCACAGAAAAAATGCAGTTGGATGTCGTTTGCGCTTTGGGGTTTTTTGAGTAGGCGTTGGTAATGATACAACGCTTCTTTGTTATACCCAATTGTCCCTAACGTCCACGCCAGTTTGTACACGTATTTCTCATCCATCGGGACTAATTTCAGTAAAAAAGACACCGCAGACGACACTTTGTGCATTTCCCCACTGTGCATATAGTACAACACCAAATTACAAAGCCCATGAATATTGTACGAATCTATGCGGAGTAATTCCTCAACAACACGCAATCCTTCTTGGGGTTGATTCATTTGAAAATACGCCAAGGACAGCTCGTTATACGCAGGGTAAAAATCGGGCTGTTGTTTGATGATTTTTTCAAGCAGGGCAATGGCATCGTGAAATTTCTCCGACTCCATCAACAGGCGTGCGCGCTCGTATTCGAACATTTCTTCGCCCTCGATCCACTCCTTGGTGGACGATGGTTGTTTGTGCAATTCGTACTCGATAATTTCCATGAGTTCTTCTGCTTCTTCGATATATTGCAGTTCTTTGTCGTGCTTCATATAATGACGCAAGGTGCGGTAGGCTGCTTCAAAATTGTCCATATGTGCAAAATTATTCGCCATATAAAAATAGCATTCGGTCAAATCGGCATCGAGGTCATCGAGCAAGTGATTGAGCAAATGGTTTGATTCGTGAAATTGCCCCGTTTCTGTGAGCATCGTCGCGACCATATACACATTGGGGACGTTGGAGGGATCGTACTCCATCGCCTTCTTAAAGCATTTTAATGCTTGGTCGAACGCTGTGCGTTCCAAAAACTTCAAACCTCGCTCGAAAAAAAAGCTCGAATCCATGTATAAAGGGATTACTTTGTCTGTCACTATTTTTTTCTTATTTCTCGCCATGGCAATCGTACACCTCCGGATCTCCCCTGCTCTATAGAAAAACCCAGTACAGTCAGTGCATGCGTGTACTATGCTTATGAGTATACCATAACGCCCCGTGTACAATCACGTGCGCATTCCTTTTGCGCCTCTCCTACACCATGCAATGAAAACAGACAACCGCCTATTGTGTTGCGTTTCGCTGGTGCAGTTCTTGTAAAATTTGTTGCCAAGGTACGTTTTGCTCCCGCAATAAAACGAGCAAATGAAACATCAAATCACTGACCTCGGCACGCAGTTCTACGGGATCACGATTTTTGGCTGCGATGATGACTTCGGCAGTTTCTTCACCGACTTTTTTACAAATTTTGTCGATGCCTTTTTGGAACAAATACGTCGTATACGACCCTTCAGGACGTTCTGCAGCGCGCTGGGCAATTTTTTGTTCCAAGTTGCTGAGGACATCTCCGTACTCTGCCCCTTCTGTTGCTGTAAATTGAAAAAAACACGACGGAGATCCCGTATGACACGCCGGACCCGCAGGAACGACTTGCACAAGAAGGGCGTCTCCATCACAGTCTAGCCCAAATGACACAATGCGTTGCGTATGCCCCGAAGTTTCTCCTTTGTGCCACACGCTTTGCCGGGAGCGACTCCAAAATACCGTTTCGCCCTTTTCGTAGGACAGCTGTAACGTCGTTGCATTCATATAGGCGAGCGTGAGCACTTGGTGCGTGTGGGCATCTTGTACGATGACAGGAGAAAGTCCGTGGACATCCCATTTCACCGCCTGATATAACGTTTGGAAATCGATGTATTTTACGGTCAACGGACATGCACCCCATTTTGACGTAATGCGTCTTTGACGCGCGCAATCGTCGTCTGCTCATAATGAAAAATAGAAGCCGCTAACGCAGCATCCGCCCCCGCTTGCAAAAAAACTTCGCTAAAATGTTGCGCATGTCCTGCCCCTCCTGAAGCGACCACAGGAATAGACACCGCCTCCGTGATGGCTTTGGTCAACGGCAAATCGAATCCTTGCTTGGTGCCATCAGCATCCATGGAAGTGAGCAACAGTTCTCCTGCCCCGTGCAACGCACATTGTTGGGCCCATGCGACGGCGCATTGTCCAGTGGCGCGTCTGCCTCCATGTGTGACGACTTCCCACGTCTGTAGCGCCTCATGCCACCGTGCATCGATCGCAACGACGATACATTGACTGCCAAAATGCATCGCTCCCGCAGAAATCAACGTCGGTTCGCGTACGGCCGCCGTATTGATCCCTATTTTGTCTGCGCCAGCACGCAACAGCGCTTTCATGTGTGCGACAGTAGAAATGCCTCCTCCAACCGTAAGCGGAATGGCGATTTGTTCTGCTGTTTTCATGACAACATCGAGCAACGTCGCCCGTCCTTCATGCGAAGCAGAGATGTCCAAGAAAACGAGTTCATCTGCCCCTTCGGCATCATAACGGCGGGCAAGTGCCACGGGATCCCCTGCATCTTGCAATCCCACGAAATTGACCCCTTTGACGACACGCCCATCCCGTACATCGAGACAAGGTACAATACGCTTGGTGATCATGTCGCCCCCTCCTGTACACGGGCGAGCGCATCAAATGCCGCGCGCAAATCCATATCCCCTGTATAAATGGCACGTCCCACGATCGCTCCACAAATGCCGTGGTGTCGCAGCGCATGCAAACGCAATACATCCGCTACAGAGGACACTCCTCCTGAAGCAATAACATGCCACGGGTTCCCGTTGGCAAATGCGACCAACGCCTCTATGTTTGGTCCTTGAAGTGCCCCGTCTGTGGCAATGTCTGTGAAAACAAACGTATTCGCCCCGCACGCTTTCCACCGCTGGGCAAGTGCAACGGCTTGCCATTGCGTCGTTTCCACCCATCCTTGCGTTGCCACGTAGCCGTTGCGCGTGTCGATCCCAATGGCCACCCCCGTAGGGTCCGTTGCCAATACGTCCGTCATCCATGTGGTGTCGTGCGTGGCCGCAGTCCCCACAATGCACCGTTCGACCCCGATGCCCCGCAACGTTTCTACGTGCGCCTTCGTGCGAATTCCTCCGCCATATTGGACACGCAATCCCGTGTGGCGCACAATCTGTTCTACCATCCCCGTATGTACCAAATGCCCCCGTTTGGCCGCATCCAAATCCACGACGTGAATCCACTGCGCCCCTTGCGCCGCAAACGACTGCGCCATTGCCACAGGGTCTGTATGGTACACCGTTGCTTGTGCAAAATCCCCGTGCAATAACCGCACACATTTCCCGTCAATCATGTCGATGGCCGGATACAACACAAAGTCCTCGCTCCGCTGTTGCTCTACCACCGTGTGTTGTCCGTTGTTCACCATGAGATCCCCTCCATTTGGCGTGCGTATCCTGCATGTAGTAAAAATTGTGCGAGAATTTTTTTGCCAACGACACCGCTTTTTTCGGGATGAAACTGCGTCCCAAACACGTTGTCTCGTCCGACGATCGCCACCACTTCCTCGCCGTAGTCCGTCACAGCCAACACATCCGTGGCACAGGAAGCCTGCACATGGTACGAATGGACAAAATAGACGTACCCCTCGTGTGCGTGCGCACAAAGTGCATGGGGGGTTTTGACGTGCAGTTGATTCCAGCCCATATGAGGCACCTTACGTGTCGCTGGAAAACGTACGACTTCCCCTGGCAAAATATCTAACCCCGCCCATTCGCCGTATTCCGTACTGCGACTAAACAACAACTGCATCCCGAGGCAAATGCCCAGCAAGGGGGTCCCTGCAGCCACGACGTGCCGAAGTGTCTCGTCTAATGCGCTTTGGCGCAACGCCTGCATGGCTTCCCCAAATGAGCCGACTCCGGGTAAAATGACCGCCTGTGCATCCAGAATATGCTGTTGTTGGGCTGTCGTCTGCACCGAAATGCCAAAACGTTCGATCGCTTTTGCCACACTGTGCAAGTTGCCCATGCCATAATCCACGATCGCAATCATGCGTCAAAGCACCCCTTTTGTTGAAGGAATGTCGCGGTGATGGGGATCAAGCCGTGTTGCCTCGCACAACGCACGCCCAAACGCCTTAAACACTGCTTCCACGCAATGATGCGTGTTCGTGCCCGCATGCAAGATGACGTGCAAGGTGATGCGCGCTTCGAGGGCAAACTTCCATAAAAATTCTTCGACGAGCTCCGTATGAAACGCACCGACGGTTTGTTGGGGCCACATGCCTGTCCAAGCAAAATGTGGGCGATTGCTCGTATCGATGACCACTTGGGCGAGTGCTTCATCCATCGGAACAAAGGCGTTGCCGTATCGTGCCATGCCCCGTTTATCGCCAAATGCCGTATAAAATGCTTGGCCCAAGCATAACCCCACATCTTCTACCGTGTGATGGTCGTCTACGGCAATGTCTCCCGTGGCAGCAATCGTCACATCAAAACGACCGTGATGCGTGAACAGTTGTAACATATGATCAAGAAAAGGAACTCGGGTGTCGATCGTGTGTGCGCCCCGCCCGTCAAGATGCACATCGAGCGTGACGGACGTTTCTGTCGTGGTGCGCGTCACCTGCCCTTTTCGTGCGGAAAACGTTGCCATTTTATCTTTCCTTTCCACATGAAAATATGTGATTAATATGAATGACCTATTGAAAATATCTATACAGCGCGTTGCCTTTTGCGGGAAAGAAAAAAGCGTTTTTCCCGAAGCGGAAAGGCGTATCCTTGACGATAGGAAACCTATTTTGAAAACGTGATTCGTATTATGGTGTATCGTGTTGGAGCTGTTGGAGACGTACGGCGATCGCATGGGCATGGGCTTGCAATCCTTCCGTTTGGGCGAGTGTCATAATGTGATGCCCGTTTTTCTGTAACGCTTGGGCACTATAATGAAGCAAGCTAGAACGCTTTATAAATGAATGTACGCCCAAGGGGGAGAAAAAACGTGCCGTCGTATCCGTAGGCAAGACGTGATTGGGGCCAGCGAAGTAGTCGCCAACACTTTCTGCACTGTATGGCCCAACAAAGATCGCCCCCGCATGGGCCACGTGATGCACTACATGCAACGCATCGGCAAGATGAAGAACGAGATGTTCTGGGGCTAGCGCATTGGAATGGGCAAACGCTTCTTCTACGGAGGGCACAACGAGAATGTACCCCCATGATGCCAACGCTTGTTGGGCAATCGATGCGCGGGGCAACGTGGCGAGCTGTTGTGTCACTTCTTCTTGCACCGTTTGCGCCAACTGCGCTGAAGTCGTGATACATACCGCCATCGCAGACGTATCGTGTTCTGCTTGGGAAAGTAGATCGGCTGCGACCACACGGGCATTGGCGGTTTCATCTGCAATGACCACGATTTCACTCGGTCCTGCGACGGCATCGATGTCTACGACCCCGTATACTTCCCGTTTGGCTAAGGCGACGTAACGGTTGCCTGGTCCGACGATTTTGTCCACAGCAGGCACGCTTTTGGTGCCGTACGCCAATGCGGCGATCGCTTGAGCACCCCCGATGCGATACATGCGGGTGACCCCTGCTTCTGCAGCCGCCACGAGAATGGCAGGATGTATCTCATGCGCTGAAGCTGTTGCGGGGGGCGTTACCATCACAATGTCTTTGACCCCTGCGACCACAGCGGGAATGACGTTCATGAGCACCGTAGAGGGATACGCGGCTGTTCCCCCAGGCACGTATACCCCAATGCGCTGTAACGGACGAATAAGCATGCCCACGATTGAACCGTCTTCTTTGTGATCAAACCAAGACTGCTGTACTTGTTTTTCGTGATACGAGCGAATGTTTTGCGCTGCCAAGCGCAACGCCTCTAAAAATGCAGGACTTACCGACGCATAGGCTGCCTCCCAAACATGCCGTGCTACCTCGATCGTATCCGCAGTCAAGGCATATCGATCAAACGTCTGCGTCCAATGTATGAGGGCGTCATCGCCTTCTTTGCGTACATGCGCCACAATGTGGCGTACGGTCTGTTGCGCTTCGTCATCCAACGTTTGTCGCTTTCGGACAGCTGGAACTTCTGCCTGTGAAAGTATGCGCATCCTAAACGGAGAAGAAGGCGTATGTACATGCATCCATCGATCGCTCCTCATCTAAAAACAAGATTGTCCTATCTGTATTTGCATACAAATCACCTGTTGAAAACATACTCACACAAATTGCGATTCGCATAAAATGCGCTTATTCATCGATCACCAAAGACAGTTTTTCGCATAATGCAGCAATGCGTTTTTGTTTCATCCGAAAACTCGCTCGGTTACAAATGAGTCGACTAGAGATCGTGGCCATTGTGTCGAGAATGGTCAAACCATTGTCGCGCAATGTTGCTCCCGTCTCGACCAAATCGACGATGCGATCTGCCAATCCGACCAACGGTGCGAGCTCAATGGAGCCGTTTAGGGGGATGATTTCGACTTGTTGTCCTTGCTCCCGAAAATACTGCGACGCAGTATGCGGGTACTTTGTGGCGACGCGGTGGCGTACTTCGTGCCAACTTCCCGTGAGGGAACGTGAAACTTCTGGCAATCCGATCACACACATACGGCACTGCCCAATGCGCAAATCCAGCAACTCATACACGTCACGCGGATGCTCGATGAGCATGTCTTTGCCTACAATGCCAACGTCTGCAACGCCGTACTCGACATACGTCGCCACATCCACTGGTTTTGCCATCACAAACTCGAGCTGTGCTTCCGGCAATGCAATCAGCAATTTCCGCGAATCGTCTTCCATCCACGGCAATTGTGCACGTTGCCAGAGTTGGGCGACTTGGCGCGCAATGCGCCCTTTGGGAACGGCAATGCGTAACGTGGAAGAGGTCACACGTTCCCTCCCCCTTCTTGTTCGGCGATCCCAAAACGATAAATCACATCATACTGTTCGTGCAAGTGTGCCATGCGTGTCGCATCTTTCGTCCACTCACGCGCATCTGGATACACACAACGCGTCGTGACCGCGACATCCTGACGTTGCCGTTGGACGGTTGCAAACGCCAATGCCTCCGCTTGTGCCGTAGGACGGTAAAGCACGAGCATCGTTTTTCGCAGAGGTCGTTTACTCGTTGTACTCGCCCATAACGATTCTAACAAGCGATCCGTCTTTAAGGCAAATCCACGAGCAGGCATGGCGCGTCCAAAAAAGGAAAGCAAATGGTCATAGCGCCCCCCATTTACGATCGGAAACGCACTGTGTTGCGTGTATCCTTCGAACGTAAGACCCGTATAATATTGTAAATTGCCAATCATCGTCAAGTCTACCATAACATGTTCCGCAATCCCATATGCAGACAGCACACGCCATACGCGGGACAAATGATCGAGTGCTTCGTGGGCGTAACGGTGTGTCGTCAACCCTTTTGCTTGGGAAAACACCTCATTGACTGTTCGCCCTTCCTCGCCACCACGCAAAGACAACAATTGCGCCAAGCGCATCCGCATGCTTTCCTCTATGTCAAGCGTGTGGAGCGTTTGACGATACTCTACATAATTGCGCAGGAGTAAATGTTGTTTGAGCTGTTCGGCGGGCGCGTCATCTTCTGCGAAGCATTCTCTAAACAACCCGTCCACAAAATCAACGTGCCCAACGGCCATCCGAAACGACGTCACCCCCACGGCTTGTAAGCAGTCGATCGCCAACGCAATCGTTTCAGCATCCGCCTCCGCAGTGTCGTCCCCGATGAGTTCTGCACCGGTTTGCCAATACTCCGAGCTTCGCGACGTTTCTTCGGCCATCCTGCGGAACACATTCGCATGATAACTCAACCGCAATGGGGGCGGTTCATGACGCAATAACGAACCAACGACACGTGCGATCGGCGCCGTCATGTCTGAACGCAATACGAGCGTTGTCCCCCAACGATCCAACAACTTAAACAATTTTTGATCGTCTGTCGCACTCGCTACCCCCACCGTATCATAAAATTCCAACGTAGGTGTTTTGACTTCACGGTATCCCCAACGTGCCATACATTCTAAAAGGGTCGTTTCGACTTGTCGAAGCTGCTCAACCAACGGAGGGATGTAATCCGTCAAGCCAATCGGTTTTTCAAACGGTTTGGGTTTGGACATGCCACATGGTCACTCCTATCTCATACAAAACACGGTTTGAATACAGACATCCTAATGGTTAAAAATTCCTTTGCTTTCTCGTAAAAGGAATCGATCTGCATAGATGTTTTTAATCTGTGTTTCGTATCACGGCTACGACACCTATTCCCACATGCAGATTCGTCTGCTAAACATTTTGTTTCTCATCTTGTATCCCGCTGCGTATCGCTCCCTTGTAGGGCGAGATTTTTTTGTAGTGGATCAGTCGCCACACCCCCACACACAAAACGATAAGCACCAAGAGCAACGATACGAGCTGTGATACCCGAACGACTCCTTCGTTGTGCATGCCTTGCCCGACAAACGACGCCATGGGGGACCACAATGCATACAGAAACTGCGCACTCCATGAGGGAGCCGTAATCAAGAGGGAATCCGTACGCAATCCTTCGATGAAGAACCGTCCGACTGCATACCAAAACACGTAAAAAAGCGCAATATCTCCCCGCTTCGTCCATGGCATTCGTCGTACAAAGAGCAATACTATCACCCCTACTACACACCATAACGATTCATATAAAAAAGTAGGCTGTCGGTATGCCCCGTCAATCCACATCTGATCGACAATCCATGCAGGAATGCGCAATGCTTCTAAGTCTGTTCGCGGGATGATCGCACCATACGCTTCTTGGTTCATAAAATTGCCCCAGCGCCCGATCGCTTGTGCGAGCAAAAAACCTGGCGCAACAACATCCGCTACCGTAACAAAGGACATTTTGTGGCGTCTCACAAAAAACCAAATGGTCAACATCGCACCGAGAAGCGCACCATATATGGCAATGCCCCCTTGCCAAATTGCGAAAATCTCAGCAACGTGTGTGCGATAATACTCCCAACGAAACGCCACATAATAGATGCGTGCACAAATAATCGAAACGGGAACTGCAATGAACATCATATCCATCAGTCGTTCTGTGGACAAATGAAGCCGTCGTCCTTCCCGAAGGGCCACCCACAATCCAACCGCTGTGGCCACTGCCAAGATGATCCCATACCAATGGATTGAAAACCATCCTAGATGAAGGGCAATTGGATTGAGTTGCATCGGTTGTTGCATCATAAGTACCCCTTCATCGTCGGTGTAAAAATACCGTGTGATACGAAACACTGTTTGAATACAAGAATTTGATTGGTTAAAAATCACTGTGTTTTCTCGTAAAAAGAAACGCTCTGCATAGACGCTTTTAATCAGTGTTTAGTATGACATATACACTCCGTGTTTATGGATCAGTTTCGTCAAAATCTTCTTGCAAACGATCAAGAATGACATGCTTGGTTGCTTCTAACGTTTCCGTCAATCGCGTAGAAAATTGCTCGGCAGCATGGTATCCCATCCGTTTGAGCCTAAAATTCATGGCCGCCACTTCAATAATCACGGCTAAATTTCGTCCTGGACGCACTGGAATCGTCATCAGTGGCAAATCCGTGTCAATAATACGCGTTGTTTCTTCGTCTAGTCCTAAGCGGTCATACTGTTTTTCTTGTTGCCACATTTCTAAATGGCACACCGCTGAAATTTTCTTAATATTGCGTACTGCCCCTGCGCCAAACAAGGTCATTGCATTAATGATGCCTAAACCCCGAATTTCTAAAAGGTGGCGAATAAGCTCGGGAGCGTTGCCGTGCAATTCATTTTCGGCAGTTTGGCGAATTTCCACCGCATCATCGGCAACCAAACGGTGTCCGCGTTTGACAAGCTCTAAAGCAGTTTCGCTTTTTCCAATACCACTCGTGCCTGTAATCAACACACCAACACCATACAAGTCGACCAATACGCCATGGACAGTCGTCGTCGGGGCAAGGCGATTTTCTAAGTAGTTGGTTAGACGACTCGAAACGTTTGTCGTGGATAATTTGGTACGCAATAGTGCAACGCCTCGCTGTTCGCAAAGCGTATGGATAATCGGTGGGACGTCCAATTGGCGCGTAATCAGTAAACAGGGGGTTGTTTTTTTGCATAAAAATGCAATGCGATCGACCAACACGGTATGATCGAGGGTTTGAAGAAATGAGATTTCTGTTCTTCCAAGTATTTGTACTCGGTTTTCTGCATAATAGTTCGTATACCCAGCGAGTTCAATGCCTGGACGATTCAGGTCAGCGACTGTGATCGGACGTGCTAAATGGCGGACATCAGTCAGTACTTCAAAGGAAAAATGTGCTGCGATGTCTGCAACCGTAAGTTTACTCGACAAGGCGTATCCTCCCAACGGCTTGTTTCTTCATTATACAATAACAGACCCCCTCTTACCTTTGCAACCTCGCAAAGATGATGGAGGAGATCGTACGGTGAAAGTTCAATAATTTTTCACATAAAAAACCCAAACGCTACACATGCTCACGTTTAGGTATTGGATCATCATGCACATGAACTGTGCTTTTGAAGCGTAGTGCTGTTTACTCGATAAGGATATTTTTTTCGGATTTTACATCGAAAAAGTGCATCTTATTCATATCAAAAGCGAGCTGAATTGTATCGCCAGCGGACAGTTTAGATCGTGCGTCTACTCGTGCTGTTATCGTTTCATTTCCGATGCCAGACAAATACAAAAACATTTCGTGACCTAAGTTTTCGAATACATCCACTTTTCCTTGTACAACAGAATTGGGCGAAGATTCGATAAACAGTTGCTCGTGATGAATGTCTTCGGGGCGTATGCCCATCACGACAGGTAAATTTCCATATCCTTTTTCTCGTAGTATTTTTGATTTTCCTTCGGGGATGTCGATCTTGATGTACTCTGAGACAAACTTTAACGTTTCATAATGCACTTCTAATTTCCCTTTTATAAAGTTCATTGAAGGAGAACCAATGAACCCCGCAACAAAGATGTTTTTTGGTCTATTGTACACTTCTTCTGGTGTGGCGACTTGTTGTATAAACCCATCCTTCATGACTACAATACGCGTACCCATGGTCATCGCTTCGGTTTGGTCGTGGGTCACGTAGATGACTGTTGTTTTGAGGCGTTTATGTAGTTTAGATATTTCTGAACGCATTTGTACCCGTAATTTTGCATCCAAGTTAGACAACGGCTCATCCATGAGAAACACTTGAGGTTCACGCACGATTGCACGCCCCAATGCGACCCTTTGACGTTGCCCCCCAGACAAAGCTTTTGGTTTTCTATCAAGCAAATGCTCGATGCCTAAAATCTTGGCCGCTTCTTTTACGCGCTGGTCTATACTAGCTTTAGAAAATTTTCTTAATTTTAAGGCAAATGCCATATTCTCATATACATTCATATGCGGATATAGTGCATAAGATTGGAAAACCATCGCAATATCACGGTCTTTTGGTGCGACATCATTCACAAGGCGATCGCCAATGTACAAGTTTCCCCCTGTAATGTCTTCTAAACCTGCAACCATCCGTAACGTAGTGGATTTCCCACACCCTGAGGGACCGACAAGCACCAAAAATTCCTTGTCTTCAATATCTAGATGGAAATCCGTCACCGTGACAAAATCTGCTCCCGGGTACTTCTTGTACACATGTTCTAATCTGACGCTCGCCATGCCATACACCCCTCGTATGAATACGTTTACAACAGAAAAAAAATAAAAAAATATGGAGGATGATGGATTCGAACCACCGAACCCGTAAGGGAAGAGATTTACAGTCTCCTGCGTTTGGCCACTTCGCTAATCCTCCAAAAAATGGCGGAGCTGACGGGATTCGAACCCGCGGTCTCCTGCGTGACAGGCAGGCATGTTAGGCCACTACACCACAGCTCCGTATTGCGGGGGCAGGACTCGAACCTGCGACCTTCGGGTTATGAGCCCGACGAGCTACCGAACTGCTCCACCCCGCGATGAAATGGACGCTGACGGGATCGAACCGCCGACCCTCTGCTTGTAAGGCAGATGCTCTCCCGGCTGAGCTAAGCGTCCGAAATAGCGGCGGAGGGGATCGAACCCACGACCTCACGGGTATGAACCGTACGCTCTAGCCAGCTGAGCTACGCCGCCATCAAAAATCAACACATTTACCATAATCATGGCGGAGAGAGAGGGATTCGAACCCTCGCACCACTTACGCAGTCTAACCCCTTAGCAGAGGGTCCCCTTGAGCCACTTGGGTATCTCTCCAAAATAACATCTCATAAAAGATGTTATAAAATAAACAGTCAGGCAACGACCTAGTCTTCCACAACCCTGCGGTTGCAGTACCATCGGCGCAAGAGGGCTTAACGGTCGTGTTCGAGATGGGAACGAGTGGATCCCCTCTGCCATCGTCACCTTACTATGTTACAGGGTGATTCACCCTGACAACTGGATGTGAGAGAAGATACGCTTTGGCTTGTTGCATTGTTGTTGGATAAGCCTTCGACCGATTAGTATTCGTCCGCTCCATACGTTACCGCACTTCCACGCCGAACCTATCCACCTCGTCGTCTTCAAGGGGTCTTCTAAGGGAAATCTCATCTTGA
>JAULZZ010000155.1:0-21814 GCA_032117095.1 Paenibacillus sp. | reverse complement strand
GCGAATGCGTTGCAACAGTCGCTGTGCTTGCCACATGCCTTGTAGCACCAAAAAAGGCTCTTGCACATGACGCCATGTCACATACCGCCGAAATTTTCCTGTCGAAATCGGATGGTACGTCACGTCCTCTTCGTATGCGATGAGCTCGCGCTCGATCCCGTGATGCGATCCAACATAGTGAATGTCCCATCCATGCGCACGCAACAACGGCAACAATGCTACATTGACTGTCACGTGGCCTGCTGTTCCGCCTCCGGTCAATACGATCGTCCGCCTCACTCGTGCGACTTCGCCCCCTGCTCGATGGCGATCGTCTGCGATAACGTATCGTATAACACGCGGATAATGGACTGTAACGTCTGGTTGAGGTCGACTTGCATTTGTTGAAACTGATTGACGATCGGGTACGATTGCAATTTTTCTTCTAACTCAGCGATTTCTCGTTCAATTTTTTCGACCATCTGCTTGTTTTGGAACGTATGTTCAAAAGCGACCGCCTCTTTTTGGCGTTTTTTTATGAGCGCAATGATGCCCTGCACTTCGTCGTGTTGTGCTATGACCCGTTCGGCTTCACGAAAAACGATCGCTTCCTCCGATTGTGCGATGAGTGTGGCAAGTTCCCGCGCTTTCTGTAAAATGTGTTCTCCGATGACCATGTCATGCGCTTGTACTTCTTTCATCGTGGTGTTCTCCTCCTCGTAGCCTCGGTCCCGTAGCAACCCATTCTCCTTTCAAAAACCACGTCAATGGCTCCGTAATGCGCACATGCACAAGTTGCCCAATTTGTCCCGACTCCCCTTGAAAATGCACTAACTTGTTCGTCCGTGTACGCCCCGACAACCAGGTCGCATCCGTCTTGCTCTCCCCATCGACGAGCACTTCCACGACCTGACCGTGTAGCGCCTCATTCGACCGTTTACTCCAAAAGGCAATGCGCTCGTTAAGCAGATGGAGGCGTCGCTTTTTCGTTTCGACAGAAATATCGTCTGGCATCGCTGCAGCGGGCGTTCCTTCGCGGGCACTGTACATAAACGTATACGCCCCATCAAAACGCACAGCATCGACCAACGACAACGTATCTAAAAACTGTTCCTCGGTTTCACCAGGAAATCCCACGATAATATCCGTAGTCAAAACGACATCTGGAATCGCTTGGCGAATGTGTGCCACGAGGTCGACGTAGTGTTGGCGTGTATATTTGCGACTCATCTTCTTCAAAATGTCGCTGTTTCCCGACTGTACCGGCAGATGAATGTGTTCGACGATGTTGCCCCTGCGTGCGAGTACTTCGATCAACGGCGCGTCAAAATCCCGTGGATGAGACGTCGTAAACCGAATGCGCGGGATGCCAATCGTGGACAAATCGGCCATCAACTGTGCAAATGTATAGTCTATATCCGTAAAATCTTTGCCATAGGCATTCACATTTTGCCCGAGCAGCGTAATTTCTTGCACGCCTGTCCGCGCCAACGCACGCACTTCCGCTAAGACGTCTTGCGGTCTGCGACTTCGCTCCTTCCCCCGCGTATACGGCACGATACAATACGTACAAAACTTATCGCACCCGTACATGATCGTCACCCACGCTTTGAATCCTTGGCGTTTTTTGGGCAAATGTTCGACGATATCGCCTTCTTTGGACCACACTTCAACGACCATTTCTTTGGAAAAATGTGCTTCTTTGAGCAACTGGGGCAGGCGATGTATGTTGTGCGTCCCAAAAATCAAGTCAATGTGCGGATGCTTTGTTAAAATGCGCTGCACCACGCCTTCTTCTTGCGCCATGCAGCCACATATGCCGACGATCGTGTCTGGTCTGTGCTGTTTGAGCGTCTTGAGATGTCCAATTTCTCCAAATACTTTGTCCTCTGCCTGTTCGCGAATCGCACACGTATTAAGCAAAATGACATCTGCCTCGTCGCGGGTGAATGTCTCGGTATAGCCCATCGCCTCGAGCAATCCTTTGATCGTCTCCGAATCGTGCTCGTTCATCTGGCATCCGTACGTGCGGATAAAATACGTCTTGCCTACGCCCCACGTCGCAAAGGCAGGGTCAATCGCAGAGGCATCGTATACCGCGATCGTTTGCTTGCCACGGCGTTTTGCCTCTGCATACGACGGCGGTTGGAAAGGGATGGACAGACGTTCGTCGGGATGTGACATCGTTCCCATTCGGCTCCTTTCTCACGTGAGCGGTGTGCACATTGCGTGCATCCCCCTCGTATCATTTTTTCATCATACCATAACGACGGTTCCCACGTCTCCCGTTTGCACGCCTGCTGCATTGGCTTCATCGGTATCGATGTGCATTTCACAAACAAACGTTTCATGGATGCGAATGACTACGTTTTCTAACGTCAGCGCACGTTCCCCAACGCCCAGACGCACACACACCGATTGGTGCTGGGAAACGTGCCACGCCAGCGCATCCGCAGGGCTGAGGTGAATGTGGCGTGCCGCCACGATGACGCCCTCGTGCAGTGCCACTTCCCCCTGAGGGCCGACGATACGAATGCCCGGTGTCCCCGTCACCTCGCCAGACATGCGCACAGGCGCATCAATGCCCAATGCCACCGCATCGGTACGAGAAATTTCTAATTGGCTGAGCGAACGGGCTGGACCGAGTATGCGTACTTTCGCAAATTCCCCGCGCGGACCAATCACTTTTACCGTTTCATGGGCTGCAAATTGCCCCGGTTGACGCAACGGACGCAATACGTGTAATTCCTCGTGTGCCCCGAACAAAGCCTTGACGTGCGCCGTGCACAAATGAATATGCCGTGCTGAAACCCCCACCGGTACGCGTAACATGGCTTATTCCTCCTCGTATGTATGGATCGCCGTGTTGAAAATATTGTCGCTGTCATTGATGTTTGGTGCGTTTGCCTCTTCCAAAAAACAAGACATACGGAAAAAGCACCGTATGCCTTTCATGGATTTGGGAATGCTGCGCCGCATTAGCGGAACTCAGAAACCAATTCGCCAAATTGTTCGGGGGACAAATGCAAATCCTGATGGGCGAGTGGTTGCTGGCGATATCCTTTGACTAATTTTTCGTACGGCGGTTTCGTCGTATCCTGATAAATCAGCCCACACAGCATGCTGTTCGTCTCCATGATTTTGGTCATCGCTGCAATGCGATTGGTCGCATCATATCCGGTATGCTCCTCTAAATCGACGATATGTTCTTTGAACCACTCGTATGTGTTGACTTTATTGAAGGTGACGCATGGACTAAATACGTTGATCAGCGCAAACCCCGGATGGCGAATGCCTTGTTCGATGAGCGAAGTCAGTTGCTTTAAGTTGCTCGAAAACGATTGGGCGATGAAAGTCGCCCCTGCACTCAGGGCAATTTCCAGCGGAGATAGCACGGTTTCTATGGATCCCTCGGGGGTGGATTTCGTCTTGAAACCCTCGGCACTACGCGGGGACGTTTGTCCTTTCGTCAAACCGTAAATTTGGTTGTCCATGACGATATAAGTCATGTCCATGTTGCGTCGAATCGCATGCACCGTATGCCCCAAGCCGATGGCAAATCCGTCCCCATCACCCCCGGAAGCGATCACTGTCAAATCACGGTTCGCCATCTTTACGCCTTGGGCAATCGGCAACGCCCGCCCATGAATGCCATGAAACCCGTAGGAGTGAATGTATCCAGAAATACGTCCCGAACAACCGATCCCTGAAATGATCGCTAACTTTTCAGGGGTGAGCCCGACATTGGCCGCAGCGCGCTGAATCGCAGCTTGGATGGAGAAGTCCCCACAACCTGGACACCAGTTTGGCTTAATGTTGTTACGAAAATCCTTAAACGTGACCATGGACTAAACTCAGCTCCTTACACGCTACAACAAGCTCCGAAGGCAAAAACGGCGTGCCATCGTATTTGTTGAGGCGTCGTATTTTCGTAGCATGACCGACATGCAGTTGGATTTGATCGGCCAATTGTCCCGTAGCATTGTTCTCGACAACGAGCACTTGCTTTGCTTTTTCGATGTGCGGTCGTACAAGCTCTGTAGGAAAAGGAGCAATCTGTCGAATGACCATCTGGTTCGTACGCAAGCCGTCTTGGAGTAAACGCTCCCGCGCTTCATGAATGGTGCCTCCGTTAGAGCTCATGCAGATGAGCAACAAATCCGGATACTGATGTGGGGCATCGCTATGAATCGGCTGCGCAATCCGCACGTTGTGTAGTTTGCCCAAACGTTTGTCCATCATCTTCTTCCGATTGAGCGGACTTTCCGCTGGCCGCCCTTCCTCATCATGTTCTACTCCCGTCACATGATGCAACCCATGGAGGGTTCCGGGCAGTACGCGTGGGGATACCCCGTCTGGTTGCAATTCATACCGTTTGAACAACGTGTTGGGCGCTAAAGGAGGCAACGGCTCTTCAATTAACTTTCCCCGCTCGATACGGATGCGCGTATAATCGAGCAACTCGGCGGTTTGTTTGCCCAAAGACAACTGCAAATCCGTGACGATAATCACAGGGCATTGGTATTTTTCAGCCAAATTAAACGCTTCGATCGTATCGTAAAAACATTCTTCGACTGAACTCGGTGCGATCACAATTTTCGGAATTTCCCCGTGTGTACCATAAATCATCGCATTAATGTCGCTTTGTTCTTGTTTTGTTGGCAATCCCGTGGAAGGACCGCCCCGTTGGGTGTCGACAATCACGACAGGGGTTTCGGTCATGCCCGCCAACCCAATCGCCTCGGTCATCAACGACAAGCCAGGTCCAGAAGAAGACGTCATCGCCCGTACGCCCGCATAGTTGGACCCGATCGTCATCGTGACGGCCGCAATCTCGTCTTCGGTCTGGATGACGGTACCGCCAAATTTGGGCAATACTTTCACCAGATATTCCATAATTTCTGTAGCAGGGGTGATTGGATAGGCCGCCATAAAACGGCATCCTGCGGCCACAGCACCCAATCCGATCGCATCGTTGCCGATCATGAACAACTTTGCTTTTCCGTCCGAAGGTTCCAGCCGGAACGTGTAATCCGACCCTTCAGATGCATCGACAATGTATTGTGCACCTCGACGCACTGCCTCCACGTTTTTTTGGACGATCGCAGGCCCCTTGCGTTTGAATTCTTCTTCTACCGCAGCATTAAAAATGTCGAGTGGCAATCCAAGTAACGCCCACGAAGCCCCCGATGCCACCATGTTCTTAAACAGCGACGTGCCGAGCTCTTCGGCGATCGCCGTGATCGGCACCGAAAACAACCGTACGTCCGCATAGCGCGTGGCGTCAGGGTTGAACTTTGCATCTGCCACGATGACGCCCCCTTTGCGCAACTCGTGGGCATTGAGGTCGATCGTCTCCTGATCAAAAGCAACCAAAATATCCAAATCATCGGAAATCGCACGCATGGGTTTGACGGAAATGCGGATTTTATTGTTCGTATGTCCGCCTTTTATCCGCGATGAAAAATGCCGATACCCGTATAAATAATAGCCTAAACGATTGAGTGCGGTGGAGAAAATGCGATCAGTACTTTCTACGCCTTCTCCTTGTTGTCCCCCAATTTTCCATGATAGCTGTGAAATCATCGTCTCACTCCCTTAATTTCCGTACTGGCAACCTTACCTCTTTTAGTCTATGGCTTTTGGGGAAAGAAATCAATCCATACCGCTACGTGCAAATATAGTATTTTCCGATAACATGTATATCGGGAAGAGATGGATAAAACGGTACAGCCACTCGTCTCTTAGACAAAATTTTTGTTGTATGTATTTCGGACTTTCCTGCCCCGAATACCGCTCTGGCATTTTAGAGCATGCCCTCGAATTAATGCATGTTAATGCATGCGAAACTCCCCTTCACGGATGCGAATGAGCGAAATTCCCTTGGCTTTTCGCGTATCGTCGTCTATCTCAATAACGACGGCATGCAAATGATAACGGCCCTCGTCGGCGACAAACCGCGCAGGCATCTGCGTCACAAATCTACGCATTACCGCAGTACGCTCCATTCCCAAAATGCCTTCATAAGAGCCTGTCATCCCCACATCCGTCACGTATGCGGTCCCCTGGGGGAAAATTTGTTCATCGTGCGTTTGTACGTGTGTATGTGTCCCTACGACTGCCGCGACACGTCCATCAACATACCACCCCAGTGCTAGCTTTTCCGATGTTGTCTCTGCATGTACATCAAGCAGTACAGGCACAGCGGGGGGGCCCCCCTCCAACAACGCATCTACGGTGCGAAACGGACAATCCACAGGCGACATAAACGTACGCCCCAAGACGTTCATCACGACCAACGTTTTCCCCATGTGTCGCAATGTCATCACCCCTTGCCCCGGCGTGTTGGGCGGATAGTTGGCGGGCCGCACGATTCTTGCTTCCTCCTCGATCCACTGCGCAGTTTCTTTTTGATCCCACGTATGATTGCCCATCGTAATGCCGTGTACGCCGCTTTCAAATAGTTCGTGCGCAATCGCCCGTGTAATGCCTTTTCCTGCGGCTGCATTTTCACCATTGACGAGCACAAAATCTGGTCGATATTGTTGGCGCAACAAAGGCAATTGTTGGCGCAATGCCCGTCGTCCACTCCCCCCTACAATATCCCCAATAAACAGTATTCTCATCCTGCATTCCCCTCGTATGTAATGAAGAATACGAACTCCTTATTAAAAACCTCTATAAAGGGGGCTTCCTTTTGCGAGAAAGCAAACGATGTGGCAAAGAAAAAACGGAGGCCTCTTCATCGTTGCCTCCGTCTGTCTGCTTTTTCATCGCCTAGATGCGTCTCACCCGTATGCTTCGTTCACATCATGCAAAACGTACTGATTGCCTACTTGGCGTACTCAACAGCGCGCGTTTCACGAATGACAGTCACCTTTATATATCCGGGATAATTGAGCTCATTTTCGATTTTTTTTGTGATGTTTTTCGCTAAGCGGAATGATTCCAAGTCGTCAATTTTATCTGGTTGGACGATAACACGTATTTCCCGTCCCGCTTGGATGGCGTATGATTTTTCAACGCCTTCAAATTGCTCGGTGATTTCTTCTAGCCGTTGCAGTCGCTTAATGTACGTTTCTAAAGTCTCTCGACGCGCACCAGGTCGTGCCGCCGATAACGTATCTGCAGCTGCCACGAGCATGGCAATAATGGACGTTGGTTCGGTATCTCCATGGTGTGAGGCGATGCTATTGATGACGACAGGATGCTCTTTGTATTTGCGCGCCAACTCGACACCGATTTCCACGTGCGACCCTTCCATTTCATGGTCGATCGCTTTTCCCATGTCATGGAGTAAGCCCGCACGACGTGCGAGGTGCACATCTTGTCCTAATTCTGCCGCCATCAAACCTGTCAAGTACGCAACTTCCAAGGAATGATTCAACACATTTTGACCGTAACTCGTGCGGTATTTCAAGCGTCCTAAAATCTTGATCAAATCTGGATGTAGTCCGTGCACACCAGTTTCGAACGAAGCTTGTTCGCCGTGTTCGCGGATGCGATCATCCACTTCTTTGCGTGCTTTTTCTACCATTTCTTCGATACGCGCAGGATGAATGCGCCCATCAGCAACCAACTTCTCCAACGCCTGTCTTGCAATTTCGCGGCGGATCGGATCAAACCCCGACAAGATGACTGCTTCGGGTGTATCGTCAATGATCAAATCAATGCCCGTAAGCGTTTCGAGTGCGCGGATGTTCCGTCCTTCACGCCCAATGATCCGCCCTTTCATCTCTTCGTTCGGCAATGAAATGACGGAAACGGTCGACTCTGTCACATGGTCGGATGCACATCGTTGCAATGCGGTTGCAATAATCTCCCGTGCGAGCTTGTCCGCATCTTCTTTGGTCTGCTGTTCGATCTGACGCATCAAATGTGTCGCATCCGCACGTGCTTCTTGCTCGACTTGTTGCATGACAATATCGCGTGCTTGTTCAACGTTAAGATTGGCGATGCGTTGTAACTCGGTCGCCTGCATCTGGTACGCATGCTCAGCATTTTTCTGTAATTCTTCTACTCGCCTCTCTTTGTTCGCGAGCTGCTCTTCTTTTCGTTCTAGGGATTCGAGTTTTTTATCCAAGGATTCCTCTTTTTGAAGGACTCTTTGCTCTTGTCGTTGGACTTCATTGCGACGTTCGCGCAAGTCGCGCTCTATATCAGTACGCATAAGATGAATTTCATCTTTGGCACTGAGGAGTGCTTCTTTCTTCAAGGCATCGGCTTCCTTCGATGCGCGGTCACAAATTTGTCGCGCCTCTTCTTCGGCACTCGAAATTTTTGCTTCTGCAAAGGATTTGCGAATAAAATAACCGATCCCCAAGCATACTCCACCAACAACGAGTGCGACTACGAAGATCCAAGTAAAATGAACGATCGTATTCACCCCCTCGCTGCCACACAACGACTGGAGCAGTGACACTCTGTGTTGTGTCGTTTTTATTTTTTGCTTTTTCGGAGATGAACCTCCTCAATATCGTTCCTAACGCAAACAAAGGGCGTATCCCGCTTCAAAATGAACACATCCCCCTACGCATATGCATGAATGGGCATGTTCTGAATCATACGCTTCGAAGTCATCCTTGCACAGGGCTCCAAAAAGTGTCGAAAATAAACTCCCACACATCCATACAGTATTGTAGCGCGGTTGGGTGAAAGATGTCAAGCGACTGCGTTCATTTATGGGAAATCTTCCTAAAAAGACAAACTCTAGATATTAAGAATAGCCTCCCTTCTAAGGAAGTGGACTGTGCCTAAGGGACTCATGCGATTCACAATGCTCTCCCCCAAAAATATATCCCATACCCAAATACCGTATAAACGGACACAGCACACGAACGATGCACTAATCCCCCTGTGCTTGCGCAATCTTTTGAATGTGCTCTACCGGGAATTCGATGATACGGGAAAGCTCCTCCACCGTAAACCCTTGTTTGAGCAACTTCATAATCACCGTTGCCATGCCTTTCTCCATGCCTTTCTCCATGCCTTTCTCCATGCCTTTCTCCATGCCTTTCTCCATGCCTTCTTCATATCCCCAACGTTTCCATGCCGGCATAAGTTCCATATCCACTTCCTCCTTTTGTTCAAAGCCTAATTGTTTGAATAATAATGCATCTTCTTCTGGGGTCGGTTGAAAATAAACATCTGCCGTTGTCATCAACAACACGTATCGTGCTTCATCGACTTTGCCCTTCAACCGATGCATCATCCTTAAAAACGCCATTCGCACGTGCAGTCGCTCTTCCTCATTATGTTTCATCTGTACGAGCAACGCTGCAACCACGGGATTGTCCGAATGCTGCATCGCTTTCCAGTCGTACTCCCACAGCGCCACCTTGCGATATTTGTACGTAAACATCTCTTCATCGAATGAGTTGATCGTCACCGTATTCGGAAGGTTCCTCGTCGCCCTGCCGATGAGAATTGCGATAGGGATCAAGTCGTGCCTCTTTACCCGATAAGCATTCCAAATCCGAAAAGAATACAGGAACATTCGCTCTGCAAACGCCTTTTCCCAATAGGATTGGGGTTCATACAGCACCAATACGACGTGGTTCGTCCCCTTCCGTTTTACCTCCATCAATAAATCCAAAATCTTAATGCACTTTCCTGTGAGGTCTATGAGTATTTCCTGCATCAAAAACCGTACTTCCGTAAAGTCTAACTGTGCGGCCAACGCTGGATAAAACAATGTCATACACTCTTCGGGAAACGCGGTGAGCAACTGCTTGAAAATATAATCATGAGGTATCGTTTGTTTTTTTTCTGTTACTTTTTTCTCCTGCTTGTGTACATGCATGCGCACCGTGTGATACGTTCGCTTCGAGATCGGTTTCTTACGCCCCATTTTCCAGTGTCCTTGTGCCACGCGTTTCCGACGCTTCTGTGAGGGCTTATGCTTGGCGCACACGTACGTGCCCTCCCCCGTCATCCCCTAACGAAAGCGCAGTGTACTTGCTACAACGCCTTCTTCGATTATACCCTATTTGTATGCAATTGACCATTTCTCGTACGCTCCTTTTCATCGTCTGTGCCACCCGTCCTCCACCCTGAAAATCCCTATATTTTCCTGTTGTATACTGATACTAATACTAAACACTGATTAAAAACGTCCATACCAAGAGCCCCATTTCACAAGAAATCACTGTTCTTTTTAACCAATACGATTCCTGTATTCAATCAGTGTTTAGTATGACGACTGGTAAAAACATACAACCAGAGGGTTTCCTTTTGTGTGAAAAAGGCGTTTTATCCGATCGTCCGTGGTCTGAGGACACCTCTATAAACCGCATCATCATGATAAACAGGAGCAAAAAAGAGCGTGTTTGCCGTAAAATGATTTTTTAACAAGCAAGTTTGTAGAGGTATCCTTGAAATACGGATACGTATTGCCATTTTATCCGCATTGCAAAAAAAGGAAAAAACACCTCTTGCGGTGCACGTGGCACAGCAGAGAGGTGCTTCCTCTTTGGCTTTCTCGCTATGGATTTTCGAAAATATTGTTTATTTCTGATTCTCCTACGAAGAGGGTACATTTTGCACATGAGTGAACACTTCGTGCATCCCCGATTGGACATGCCATCGTGCGAAAATACGAATATATATTCGTACTTTGCATTACTCCATGGGATGTTCTAACGCATCGTTGACCTGTTGCAAGCCGTCCAACACTTGTTGGACCACAGAAGTTTGAAATCCTCTGCGCACTAAATCACGGTACATCATCGCCCGTGCGCGATATGGTTCGGCTTTTGTGCAATATTTTGTCCATTTTGGCATGGCCCACGTGTAGGCCGCTTCGACTTCCCTCGCTTGTTCCACCGTGTTGCACACGTGCTCGATCGTTTCCCAAGGGACGCCACGTTGCCGGAGTGCTTGTCGACACCAGATGACCCCTTTGTGCCGATGGTCCATGCGACTGCGAAGAAACGAAAGGCAATACGCCTCGTCGTCGATATAGCGATAGTCCCGCAAATAGGCAATACATGCGCCAACCGTCTGCTCGTCATACCCGCGCGCTACGAGCAATTTCTCAATTTCTGCTTGTGTCCGTGACTGTCGGGTTAATGTGCGCATCGCCAACTCTTTTGCCCGCTCCAAAGCGGTCATTCAAGCGTATCGTCGTCGACAGCCGTCCCTGCACGTGCGAGGTCTTGTGGGCGCAAGACGGGTGTCGTCGCACTCGCCTCACGAATGCGCGTTTCGATGGTGTCCGCCATTTGGGGATGGTCCCGAAGAAACTGTTTGGCGTTTTCGCGTCCTTGTCCAAGTCTGTCCCCGTCAAAGGAAAACCAAGCACCACTTTTTTGGACGATGCCCATCTCCGACCCTAAATCTACGATACTGCCCTCACGTGAGATGCCTTCCCCATACATAATATCGACATCTGCTTGTTTGAACGGGGGTGCCACTTTGTTTTTGACGACTTTGATACGCGTGCGATTGCCGATCATATCCGTGCCTTGTTTGATCGTTTCGACACGGCGCACATCCAAACGAATAGAAGAATAAAATTTCAAAGCGCGCCCGCCCGGTGTCGTTTCGGGATTGCCGAACATGACCCCAACTTTTTCACGCAATTGGTTAATAAAAATGGCGATTGTTTTGGATTTGCTGATGGCACCCGATAATTTGCGTAGCGCCTGTGACATGAGACGCGCTTGCAAGCCAACATGCGAATCGCCCATTTCGCCTTCGATTTCGGCTTTGGGTACCAAGGCGGCGACCGAGTCGATCACGACAATGTCTACTGCCCCACTGCGCACCAACGCTTCGGCGATTTCTAAGGCTTGTTCCCCTGTATCGGGTTGCGACAATAGCAACTCATCTGTATTGATCCCAAGTTTGTATGCGTATACTGGATCGAGTGAATGTTCCGCATCAATAAACGCCGCCTGTCCGCCCCGCTTTTGGACTTCTGCGATCGAATGCAACGCCACGGTCGTCTTCCCTGATGATTCGGGTCCATAAATCTCAATAATCCGTCCCCGTGGAAATCCCCCTACCCCGAGTGCGATATCCAATGCCAACGCGCCACTAGACACCGTCTCGACCTGCATGTCTGTGTTTTCTCCGAGCCTCATGATCGAGCCTTTCCCAAATTGCTTTTCGATCTGACGCAAAGCCGACTCCAACGCCGCCCGACGGTCACTCATCTACGCTTCACTCCTCACTTCATGATGTTGTTTCACGCCCCCGTTGCCCCCGTGTCAGCGTGCTGTGACGGGGATGCGTGTAGCAAAAAGCGTGTATACCCAAAGAATAGCATAAAAGAACCGCAGCATGCGACAAGCCTACGGTTCTTCCGTTGATATGATTATACGCATGCACATCGATGATGTCAAATGACGGCAAATCAGTGCGCACAACTTTTCCAACTTATCCGTTCGTACGTGTAAAACGTATACGCATACGGATTTGCGCAATCTGTTTCCCCCGACGTCGCCGCACATACCGACCAATCATCCGCATCCCATGCGGGAAACGTCACGTCTCCATCGAAGCGATGGTGCAATCGTGTAATCAACATATGCGTTGCCTGTGGCATCCACAGTGTGTACAGTTCGCCCCCCCCGATCACATAAAGCGTGTCGCACGACGTCGTCAACGCCAACGTTTGCTCGATGGAGTGCACGGCACATGCCCCATGAAAATTCGCCCCACGCTGTCGCGTGAAAACAATATTCATCCGCTGTGGGAGTGCCTTGCCGAGAGAGTGCCACGTTCGACTGCCCATGATGACAGGATGTCCCCGTGTCGTCTCGCGAAAATGGCGTAAATCTGCCGGCAAACGCCACAAAAGCTGATTGTTCTTGCCTAGCATCCGTCCTTCATCTATCGCTGCGACCATGACGATCCGTGTCACCGCCCCCTCCTCCTATACCGAAATCGGAGCAACGATGCGCGGATGACTCACGTAATCACGCATCACGATATCTTCGGCGGTGTATTCAAACAACGATGGGGGTTTGCGCATCAAGTGCAATGTCGGCAACGGATACGGGGCACGCTGCAACTGCACCTGCACCTGCTCCACATGGTTCATATACACATGCACATCCGCCCCACTAAAAACGAGTTCTCCTACCCCGAGGTCACACTGTTGTGCAACCATGTGTGTCAGTAGCGCATAACTCGCAATATTAAACGGCAATCCTAAAAACGTATCGACGCTCCGCATCGTAAACATGCACGACAATCGCCCGTGTGCCACGTAAAATTGGAACGCATAGTGACACGGGGGCAAAGCCATCTCATGCAGTTGCCCAACATTCCAAGCCGATACGAGATGGCGCCTCCCATGAGGCGTCGTACGAATGTCGTCGACGACGCGGGCCAGCTGGTCAATCGTATGCCCATCTGCGGTGCGCCACGTACGCCACTGTGCTCCGTAGATCGGCCCTAAATCCCCCGCAGCATCCGCCCATTCATCCCAAATCGTCACACCGGCTTGTTGCAGGGAGCGCACATTTGTCTCACCACGTAAAAACCAAAGCAATTCCTGTACAATCGCAGGCACGTGCATTTTTTTCGTCGTCACCAACGGAAATCCTTCCTCAAGCGCAAAACGCAATTGCACACCAAACACCGATAACGTACCCGTTCCAGTACGATCCGGTCTTTCTACCCCTTCGTGCAAAATACGACGCAACAACTCTAAATATGTGTTCACGCTGCGCTCATCCTTTGTGGGGAATGTCGTCTAGCACCGCATGGATGTGTCGCTTTGTCACGGACCAGTGTGTTGCCGACCAATAGGTGGCTTTGTCCTTGATCCAAATGATCTGAGGGGATTCGTGCTTCAGAGAAAGCTCTTCGGCGATGCGGTTCGACACAGGACGTGCTTCGATCACCTTCACGAGGACGTACTCAACATCGTCGCGCGGACGATCCGCCAAGTACGCCTCAAACTCTTCTAACGCCGCCGTACTCACGGGACACCGTGTGCTATGCTTTAAGACCAGTACCGATCTCGTCGCAGTCCCCTGTAACGTGTCTTGCCATTGTGATTCGGTATGCAACTCCCGATACGTCGCCATTCCTATTCCTCCCACCCTTTTCATGATTCCTCTCACCAAGAAGAGAAATACCACTCTAGTGTACCTGTAATCGAAGGAATATTGCAACTTTCCCTTGCACACAAAAAAGACCTTCGCCTCTTTTGGGGAGTGAAGGTCTTGCCCGTTTATTCCTTTTTGGTGGCGAAGTTTTCTATTTTTGCTTCTTTTTTGATTTTTTCGATGTACTCTTGAGATTTTTCTTGTACGAGCTGCTGTTGAAGCGCCACACGCACTTCCTCTTTTTTCTCCTCAAAGGTGAACGATTTCCCTGCAATTTTTTCGGCTACTTTGATGATATGAAAGCCATATTCCGTTTGGACGACGCCACTGACTTGATTCACTTCAAGCTTAAATGCGACGTCTTCGAACGGCTTAACCATCTGCCCACGCCCGAACAATCCAAGGTCTCCCCCGTTTTGTGCACTAGGGTCGATCGACTTTTCTTTTGCTACCGTTGCAAAATCCTCACCTTTATCGAGACGTTTTTTGACGGCCTGTGCTTCTTCTTTTGTTTTCACGAGAATGTGTGAAGCACGACGTTGTTCGGGTGTATCCAAAGACGCTTTGTTCTCTTGGAAATACTTTTTGAGGCTGTCTTCGGTAATCGGATTGCCTTTTTCGAGTAACTTTCGGAGATACAAGGTGGAACGCAAATCTTTCTTCACATCGTCAATGGTCACGCCCGCCTGCTTCAACTGGTTGGAAAATTCCGCTTCTGAAGGGAAATTTTTCTTAATGCGCTCAATTTCCGCGTTGAGTTCGGCATCGGATACCGTCACGTTGCCTGCTTTCGCTTTATTCTCCACGACGCGATCTGCGATCAATTTTTCGATCGCATCTTTGCCAAATTGTTGGTACAAAATATTATATACGTCTTCCTTGGTGATCGTTCCACCATCCACGGTGGCAACCGCTTCTGCCATGCGGTCTTTTTGGCCGATAATGCCCATGTATGCCAAAACAATCGCACCGATCAACAAAACAAATGTTGCGCTAAACAGCACCCAAGGCAACGTTGAAGCGGGTTGCGCACCTGGTGTGGCGGGCGCGGGATACGGAGCATTTCCCTGTCCTTCTGGTCGTATCATTGCCTCAAATTCCCCCTCTGCACGTTGCGTTTCCCATGATGTGACTCCTTCTTCTTTCCGTGATCCGTTTTCGTGTTCCGTCACGGTCATCCCCTCCTGTGTATAATGTATGTGCTTTTGGTCTTTCTGAATCTTTTGGGGAAGGAATTCGTAAAAGTCCCTCTCCACATGCCACCATTTTTCCCAAACGGTGTAGCGACATTCTTATATTCGCACAAATCATTGCTGTTGTCTATCCCATATTGGCGTGTGTATAAATGTATGTAGTGTATCGTCTCGTTTTCTGCGATTCCCATGAGGTGGTCATTGAATTTCAGCAACAAACGATCCAATTTTGTGATTCATCGTTCGAAGACGAATACGAATCGCCTATACATATACACAAACGGCTGCCTTTTGCCAGAAAGCAACCTTAAAAATACAAAGTCGTATAAGCAACTTTCCCGTTTACACTAAAAAATCCCTTCGCTATTTTAGATAATGAATATTTGGTTGTTCATTCTTTTACGGTGGGGATTTTTTCTATTTTTGCTTCTCTTTTGAGTTTTTCGACATATGCTAGCGATTTTTCTTGGACGAGCTGCTGTTGCAGCGCCTCACGCACCTCGGCTTTTTTCTGCTCAAATGTGAACGATTGCGCCGCAATCTTTTCTGTTACCTTAATAATGTGAAATCCGAATTCGGTCTCGATGATGCCACTGATTTTATTGACTTCCAGCGTGAATGCGGCTTCTTCAAAACGCGGTACCATCTGTCCGCGTCCAAACCGCCCAAGGTCTCCCCCGTTTTGTCCGCTCGGATCGATCGACTTTTCCTGAGCAACCTTGGCGAAGTCCTCGCCTTTATCTAGACGTTTTTTGATGACCTGGGCTTCTTTTTTCGTTTTCACGAGAATGTGCGAAGCACGGCGTTGTTCGGGCGTGTTAAAAGAAGATTTGTTTTTCTGGAAATGCTTTTTGAGGGCGTCTTCCGTGATTGGATTGGTTTTTTCGAGTAATTTCCGGAGATACAACGTAGCGCGTAAATCTTTCTTCACATCAGTGATGGTCAACTGCGCTTCCTTCAGGCGGTTGGCAAACTCGGCTTCTGAAAGGTAGCTTTTCTTAATCCGTTCGATTTCGGCGTCAAGTTCTGCATCCGATATCGCCACGTTCTCTGCCTTTGCTTTATTCACCACTACGCGGTCGGAGATCAGGTTCTCGAGCGTACTTTTGCCAAATCGTTGATACAAAATATCATATACTTCTTCCTTGGTGATCGCCACGCCATCCACGGTGACAACCGCTTCTGCCATGCGGTCTTTTGGGCACACGTCTTCCTTGGCGTTGGCTCCGCCATCGGTAGTGGAAGCGGCTTGTGCGATAAGATTTTTTTGACCGTTCATGCCCGTATATGCGAAAGATACGGAAACAATCAGCGCCAAAAATGTGATGCCAAAAAGTGTCCAAGGCAACGTGGAGGTGGGTCGTGCACTGGGTGTGGCGATCGCGATGACATGGGGAATTTCTTTGGTGCTCTGTGTTTCCGCTGCGGTGACGCCTTCTTTTTGCACGGGTACATTCTCGTGTTCTGTCACGATCTTTCCCTCCTGTGTGTCATACGAATATGAATCGCCTATACATATACACAGACGGCTGCCTTTTGCCAGAAAACGACCGACGTTTTACCCGTCGCACAAAGACACCGCCTTTCTGCTAGGGAGCATGTGTATTGCAATCATGATTCATACCATGTTCGCACAAATCAGTACCGTTGTCTATCCTCTATTCGCATGAATATGAATGTCATCTGTGCATTTCCTCATTGGGCGTCCAGATATGCCTTAGTACAGTGCACACAGCGCATGTTCACGACAAAAATTAGGCGTTTTTTTATAAATTCCCAATGATTTCCGCCGTGATCTGATCCAAAGACGCTATTTTATCTACCGCCCCGATGTCGATCGCTTCTTTGGGCATCCCAAATACGACGCAACTGTCTTCATCTTGTGCAATCGTATACGCCCCTGCGTTGCGCATGCTCAGCATTCCTTTTGCCCCATCACGTCCCATGCCCGTCAGTAAAACCCCGATCGCATTTTTTCCAGCATACTGGGCGACCGTTTGAAACAACACGTCTACCGCAGGACGTTGATAGTGCACGCGTTCCCCTTGTGTCAATTTCACAAAATACACCGCCCCACTGCGACGCAACTCCATGTGATAATTCCCCGGTGCGATCAACACTTTTCCTACCGCCAACATATCGTTGTCTTCCGCCTCTTTCACTTTCATCGCACAAATGTTATCGAGTCGTTCAGCAAATGATTTTGTGAAAAACTGTGGCATATGTTGGACGATGACGACTGGCGGACAGTTGGCAGGCATCTTTTTCAAGATGCGCAAAACGGCTTCTGTTCCCCCTGTCGAGGCGCCGATCGCCACGATCTTATTCGTTGTCTTGAGTAACGCATTTGTAACTACGTCTTGTTTTTTGGGGAGCGTGTTGGCACGCATCTTCGCAATGTGTTCTACACGCCACATCGGAATGCCCGCCACCGCTTTTATTTTCTGGATCAATGTTTCGATCATGTCGGCAGAAGAAAACGAGTCTTCTGATTTTGCGACCACGTCCATCGCCCCATAATCTAAGCAAGCGAAGGCCACCTCCCCGTTCGCTTGTGCCAGTGAGCTTACGATAATGACACGACACGGATAATGTTTCATCAGTTTTTTGAGGAATGTTAATCCGTCCATGCGAGGCATCTCGATGTCCAACAAAATAACATCTGGTTTTTTTTCGATGATGATGTCCCGCGCCATAAACGGATCGACCGCTGTGTCGATCACTTGAATTTGCGCATCTTTATTGAGTGCTATCGAAAACATCTTGCGGATCATTGCCGAGTCATCGACGATGAGCACTTTAATCTGTTCCATCTGTGATCTCCCCCTTGACTGTACAGATAGAGCGCACTCCTCCGTCAAAAAGGGGGGAGTCGCTCCCTGCACATCGCAATATTTTTCATATCACCTGACTTTTCATCACATCATTCTAAAACTCATCGAGCTGTTCTAACGGAATCAAATCGGCATGTTGGGCATACGTCGGCATCGGTTTACGGGGGGAGGCATTGCTCTTCGTCGTCTTAGACGGAAGCGTTTTCGTCACTGTTTTTTGTCGTGGTTTTGGATGCACATGCATCGCAGCATGCTGTGGGGGGAGTTTGCTGGTTTGTTTCCGGCCATCCCCTTTTATGAAGGCGTTGAGCTCCTGCACGACCGCCGTGAGTTCTTCTGTTTGTGCTTGCAACTCTTGTGAAGAAGCCGAGCTTTGTTGCGCCACTGCTGCGTTTTGTTGTGTTACTTTTTCCATCAAACTAATTGATTTGGCAATTTGTTGTGTTCCTTTGGACTGTTCTTCGGAAGCGACTGTAATCTCTGTCACCAATGTGCTTACTTTTTCGGCGTTTGCTTTGATCTCATCGAGCGACTTGCGTACAAGATTGCTGATGTCGACGCCTTTTCTTGAAAGCGCAATGTTTTTATCGATAATCTCTGCGGTATCTTTGGCTGCACGGGCACTCCGCTGGGCGAGGTTACGCACTTCCTCGGCAACAACGGCAAACCCCGCACCGGCTTCTCCTGCCCTCGCTGCCTCCACAGCGGCATTCAAAGCCAGTATATTCGTTTGAAAAGCAATTTCGTCGATGACTTTGATGATTTTGGCAATGTCATCACTCGACTTCTTAATTTCCTCCATCGATTGATTCATTTCTACCATGCGCTGATACCCGTCTTTTGCTGATGCATTCGTATGCTCGGACAAATTCGCTGCTTGTCTTGTGCTCATTGCGCTTTGTTGTACTCGCGAAGACGTTTCTTCCATGGTAGCGGACGTCTCTTCGATCGATGCTGCTTGCTCCGAACTGCCTTGTGCCAACTGTTGACTCGCAGCCGCCACGTGCATCGAGGCCGTTTTGTTGGCATGAGAGATGCTGGATAGTTTTTGTGTGATGCCATTGATTTTTTGACTTACTTTTTGTGAAATGAGCACGCCGGCGGCGATCATCACGAGCGACAACACCAACACAATGACGATCACATAGTTGATGATTTCACTGTTAATATTTTGTATAAAGCTCAGCTCTCTGTCCACCTTGAGCACCGCTTGTACTTCACTATTCGTCGGATTTTGAATCTGGTAGTACATCGTCAATCCCGCTTCCGTTTGCATAAATTGCGGTTTGCTTGCTTCAAGCGTTTGCGTGAGTAACGTTTCGTCGATGGCGTTTCCCGTGAGAAACTCTTTATCTGCAAACTGTTCTTTGCTCACGAAAGTTATTTTTCCGTTGACCGTCGATGCCATGTTTTGGATCAATGCTTCGTTGTCGAATGAGTAGCCGATTTGAAACGTGCCGACTACTTTATTATCGACCCGAATCGGACTAAACCCACGTATCGCCAATCCACTGCTGCCAAACTCAAATCCACTCAGGTTGTTGCCTTCCAACGCTTTTTGAATAGATACTTGTTTGCTTTTATCATCACCGAATTTCCCTGGCTTATGTCCCCGCGTAAATACGACCCCTTTTTCGTCGCCAAACTCAAACACGTTATACGCCATTTCTTGATTCAGTACATCGTACATGGGCTTGATTTGCGCATCCAACTCCGCACGATCTTTTTTTAGGAATGTTGCGACAAACTGCTCATCTTTTGAAAACCGATCTGCCGCTGCAGCCACTTCTTTTTTGCGTGATTCAATGAAGTACTGCACATTTTCCAGTGTCTCTTCTTGGGCGATTTCGTTGAGCTTGCTACTCGATATCGTAATAAATAGTGCACTCAATGCGACGAGAGAGAGCAGAAAAAATACCGTAAACGCAGTGATGACCAAATGAATCCGGTTCCCAAATCTCCCCTTTATCACCACAAACCCCATCCCTTCAATCATTCCATATTTTTAATCAATTTATTTTCACGATCAAAAACCTTCTTCTGCCGCCAGTGGTTCCAAATCGTGTACATCGTCCGCTGAATGTGTCATGCGTTTTGACGATGATTTTTCATTTTTTGTGAATACATTTGGTGTTTTTGTATGATTGCTTTTATGATTGTAGGCGTGCGCAGAAATCGCACTTTTTCGGTTTTTTATCTTACTTTTTATCATTTCGGAACCCGCTGTCACTGCTTTTTCTTGCTTCCCATCACTTCCATTGACAAAGTGATTTAACGTGTCAATCACCCCAGACAATGCGTGCACTTGGTCTATTAAAGATTGGGACGATGCGGCACTTCGTTCGGATACAGTCGTTGTTTGCTGCATCACCCTTTCGATTTGTTCAATGGAACGCGCAATGCTATTTGTCCCTCGATTTTGCTCGTCACTGTACAAGGTGATATCTGCCACAAGCGCACTGACTTTCTCGGCGTTGCTTTTGATATCCTCTAAAGACTGATTCACAAGATTGCTAATGTCGACGCCTTTTCGGGAAAGCGCAATGTTTTTATCGATAATCTCTGCGGTATCCTTGGCTGCCCGCGCACTTCGTTGCGCAAGATTGCGTACTTCCTCGGCGACGACGGCAAAACCCGCTCCCGCTTCCCCTGCCCTTGCCGCCTCCACAGCGGCATTCAAAGCCAATATGTTCGTTTGAAAAGCGATTTCATCAATGACTTTGAGAATCTTGGCAATGTCGTCGCTTGAACGCTTGATCTCTTCCATCGACTGGCTCATCCCTAGCATTTTCTGTACACCGTCTTGCGCAGAAACATTCGTTTTTTTCGACAAAATGGAAGCTTGTTGTGTATTGTCTGCCCTATTTTTAATACTTTGTGCGTTTTCAGTCATTTTGGCGGAAATTTCCTCGATGGAAGCGACTTGTTCTGTACTTCTTTCGGCGAGGTCCAAACTTGATACGTGGAGTTGGTCAGATGCCTTGTGAATGTACACTGCCATATTGTCCAAGACGGACACGGCATGACGCATCGGGTTGCGCATGCGGACCATGGCGACCACGACGAACAATGCAATGACGACCATACCAACGCCGATGCCCGATAAAAGAAGTCGTGTTTGTTGAATATTTTGGTTTGCGGACACTTCAGTCGCTGCATTGCGCTCATTCGTTAATAAAACCAATTCGTCGACGACAGTACGATGTTGTGCGTACAATTTTTTCAATTGTTCATCAAGAATTTTCGTTGCTTCTGCTTTGTTCCCTGCATTCAAAGCGGGGATAAACGCCGTCTTGGCGACGTCATAAAATTGTTGTGCAGGTTGATGGGATTGTTCGATAAGCAGTTGCTTGATCGTGCTGTCTGTTAAAGAGAGTGTAAAATATTTTGTGTAAATGGAAAAGGAAGCCTTCGTCTGGTAGAATTGAGTCACCAAAACAATTCACAGAAAAGAGGGCTTCCCCATGAACCATCTTACTACAGATCTGATTCAAGCTCTAGTCACGAAACAAGATATTACGGAAGTATTTCGCAGTCACTTGGAGTCAGCAATAAACCAACTGCTACAAACAGAGCTCACAGCGTTCTTAGCATATGAAAAGTACGATCGCATTGGCGTAAATTCAGGCAATTCCAGAAACGGTGTGTATGGTCGTACATTGCATACGGAATATGGAGATCTACAGCTAAAAATCCCTCGAGATCGTAACGGAGAGTTTCAGCAACAGACCGTAGCACCCTATAA
>JAULZZ010000154.1:0-2207 GCA_032117095.1 Paenibacillus sp. | reverse complement strand
TCCAAGAAGATTATTTGACAGTATATCGTCATCGCGACCATGTGCGTGCGCGTGCAGAAATGCAAACGTTGGTGCAATGGCTGGGGTGGCGGGCGCCTTATCGGGTGCTCGATTTGTGTTGTGGCACGGGAAGGCATGCGTACGTGCTCCATGATCTTGGACTGACGGTCACTGGGCTGGATTTATCCGAGACGTTATTGACCCAAGCGCAGTTGCATGCCAACAACCGAGACATTCGGTGGATTCGTGGGGACATGCGACATGTGCCCCTCCACGAGGCGTTTGATGGCATTGTGAACTTGTTCACCTCGTTTGGCTATTTTGAAGAAGATGCCCAAAATGAAAGCGTATTGCAAGAAATGAGTCGCCTGTTGTGTGCAAACGGACAGTGCGTCATCGATTTTCTAAACGCCCCGTTGGTAGCAGCGCAGTTGCAACCGTATTCCATACGTACCCTTGACGCGACTACGATCGAAGAATGGCGTACGATTGACGCACGGTTTGTTTACAAAAAAATTGTGATTGCGTCCCCAGGGGAGCAACCACGCCAGTATGAAGAACGGGTACGGCTATATACGGCAGCCGATTTTGAAGCGATGTGCGTACGGTGCGGACTTACTGTCACGGACATTGCAGGCAACTATGACGGTGCTGTGTACGATCCCCAACACTCTCCGCGACTCATTGTGGTCGGAAAAAAAACCGCATAATTTCTCCAACGTTTCCCAGCCATAAGACAGTTGCAACGGGAAGGGAACGTCTGTATACTGTATGGGTATAGAGAAGTTGCGCAGACAATCGCTGGTGTTTAGACGAACACGAGAGGAAAGTCCGGGCTCCACAGGGCAGAGTGCTGGATAACGTCCAGTCAGCGTGAGTTGAAGGAAAGTGCCACAGAAATAGACCGCCGATGGTGCCTGCGTGCACACAGGCAAGGATGGAACCGTGGTGTAAGAGACCACGAGGGGGCATGGTGACATGCTTCCTGGTAAACCCCACTTGGTGCAAGACTGTTGCAGAACGACACAGAGTTGTTTCATCTGTACCCCTTGCTCGGGGGCGTTCAGGTAGGTCGCTGGAACGGCGCAGCAATGCACCGTCTAGATAGATGATTGTCGCTTCGTGCGTGGCAGGGCCGGTGACCCGTGAGGACCACGAGAAGCACAGAACCCGGCTTATCGCCAACTTCTCTTTTCACCACATGCATACGATTTTATTGCGATTTTTAGCGGAATACGACGGCGGACGATGCGTCCGTTTTTTTCGTTACCCTCTTGTTCAGGAAGGTGTCAGCGCACGCAACACCGTGTGGCGGACGATGTCCCACCATTTTGTGTACCACGGAACAGCAGGACGAGGGGGCACTGAGGCGGATTCGGAAACTTTTTTTGGGGGAGACGGCGTGACCAACACTTGCTCTTGGTTTGGATGCAAGGCGCGTGCGACATCGATGAGTCCGTACCCGAAAATTTTGTCTTTCCCTTTTTCTCCGAGGTCCTGTGCGGTGTGACGCATGCGATCATACACGTCACGATTGGACAGATGAGGCGTGCGGGAGCGGATCAAGGCAGCTAAGGCTGCGACGTGCGGGCTTGCCATCGATGTCCCTGACAGTGCTGCATACTGCCCTCCAGGATACGTGCTCGTAATGTGCTCTCCTGGTGCGACGACATCGACATATCCTCCGTAGTTCGCAAAGGAGGCGCGTTGCCCCCCTTCATCGATCGCAGAGACTGCGAACACTTCGTCGTATGCTGCTGGATAGCCCAGTTGCGTACTGTTGTCGTTTCCTGTGGCAGCAATGAGCACGACATCATGGTCAAAAGCGTAGCGGATGGCTTCGTGTAGCCACGCAGAACCGGCGTAGTTTCCCAAACTAAGATTGATAATTTGTGCGCCATGGTCTGTGGCCCAGACGATGCCCTCGGCGACGGCTGCTGTATTTCCCGCCCCTTGCTCGTCCAACACTTTGATCGGCATTACTTTTGTTTCCCATGTCATCCCTGCGATCCCTACCGTGTTGTTCGTCGAAGCTGCGACAATGCCAGCGACATGCGTGCCGTGCCCGACATCGTCCCACGGGGGGGCAGAGGGGTTGACCACGTTATACCCGGGAACGAGTCGCCCTTTGAGGTCGGGGTGATCGAGGGAGACGCCGGTATCGATGATTGCGACGATGACAGCTTTGGATCCTTTCGTATAAGACC
>JAULZZ010000153.1:0-4847 GCA_032117095.1 Paenibacillus sp. | reverse complement strand
TAAACGACTTTCTGAAAACGAATGCCTGTTATTGGTGCAATACTTCTTGTGATTAGTACGGTTAGAAGTTTTTGTTTTTATTGTTTTTGAATTCGGGATGGGTTGTTTTGATTGTTTTGATTGTTTTGATTGTTTTGATTGTTTTTGAAGTTTCTTTACTGGCTGTGCAATGGAAATTTCTGTAAGGCTTGCAGGGGTTGCGGTCACTGCCAATGCAAGGATGATCCAGATAGCGGTTAATTTGCGCAGTAAAGGCGATTTCACAGGGAATACACGCTCCTTTATGATTGATAGAATATGAGTATATACTAATGGCGTTCAAAAGTCAAACGTTTTTTAGGGTTGCTCTGCTACACACAAATCAACGTTGTGATTTCATACTTAACATAGGAAGCGGCATTTCTTCATAAAAAATACCTCAAAAAAACTCATATTTTTAATATTCGCATTGTATTTCCAAACCAACGGCTGGCTCCCGAAACGATTGTACTACACATTTCATCTTTCCTACCACGTTTGTATCCCTTGAAAAACGGGCTTGTTCATGCTACACTTTCGCTAACCGTCTTAGAAAACATTGCGAAGATAGGAGCACATCCCGATGAATCGCATGCGTACGTTGCGTCTGCAACGCCCTCCATTTTGGCATGTGGTTGCCCAAGCACCGATCCATGCATACCGTCGCTGGATTTCGCCCTATACGCCTCCGACGTGTCGCTTTTCCCCGACTTGTTCGGCGTACGCTCTGCAAGCCATAGCACGATACGGACCATGGAAAGGGTGGCTGTTGGCATCGTGGCGCATCATGCGGTGTCATCCGTTTCATCCAGGGGGGGTTGATCCTGTAAAGGATCGGCCATTCGTCCAGCGTCCTCCCACATCATTTCACGAGGAGTCATGACCATGAGTATACGCTCGCCCCTGTATGTAACGACCCCAATTTATTATCCGAGTGATCATTTGCATATTGGGCACGCCTACACGACGGTGGCCGCCGATGCGTATGCCCGCTACCATCGTTTGCGTGGGCATGATGTCCGTTTATTGACAGGAACAGACGAACACGGTCAAAAAATTGAGCGAAAAGCACGGGAAGCCGGTGTCGCACCGCAGCAGTACGTTGATCGCATTGTCGCGGGCATCCAAGCACTATGGGACAAATTACATATTAGTCACGATGATTTTATTCGAACGACCCAAAGTCGCCACACGCAAGCCGTCGAGCACATTTTTAACCAACTGCTCGCCCAAGATGACATTTATTTGGGGGTATACGAAGGCTGGTACTGTACGCATGATGAGGCGTTTTTTACCGATCGCCAGCTCGTCAATGGAAATTGTCCGGATTGTGGACGGCCTGTTGAGCGCGTACGCGAACAGTGCTATTTTTTTCGTATGCACAAATATGCCGATCGCTTGCGTGCGCATTATGAGGAAAATCCGGCATTCATCCAACCTGAATCGCGCAAAAATGAGATGCTCCAAAATTTCTTGTTACCAGGATTGGAAGATTTAGCGGTGTCACGAACGACGTTTGACTGGGGGATCAAAGTACCCAACGACCCCAAACACGTGATTTATGTATGGATTGATGCGTTGTCCAACTACATCACGGCGTTGGGATACGGGACAGACGATGCGACATTGTTTTCCCGCTATTGGCCAGCGCATGTGCACCTCGTCGGCAAGGAAATCGTGCGGTTTCACGCCATTACGTGGCCCATTTTGCTCATGGCATTGGGACTGCCTTTGCCACGTCATGTGTTTGCGCACGGCTGGTTGTTGATGAAAGACGGCAAAATGTCCAAATCTAAAGGAAACGTGGTCGATCCGAACGTCCTCATAGATCGCTACGGGCTCGATGCGTTGCGTTACTATTTGTTGCGGGAAGTGCCATTTGGTGCAGACGGCTCATTTACGCCCGAAACGTTCGTTGAACGGTTGAACGCCGACTTGGTCAATGACCTCGGAAATTTACTGAATCGCACACTCGTCATGGTCGAAAAATATACCGCGGGGGTCATTCCTTCCCGTGGGACGGCGACACATTTTGACGATGCGCTACGAGATACCGCCTTGCAGACGGTGACAGACGTGCAACGTACGATGGAACGGTTGGAGTTTTCCTTGGCACTCACCGCGATTTGGCAGCTCATCCGGCGTACAAACAAGTACATTGACGAAACGCAACCGTGGGCACTCGCCAAAGAGGAGACGACACGCCCGATGTTGCATACGGTACTGTTCCATCTTGCATGCAGCTTGCGTACAGTCGCTGGGCTATTGCAACCGTTTTTAATTCACGTCCCTCATGCGCTCATGACCCAGCTCGGTTATGGCACTGCGTGGACCGCACACGTCACCTGGGAGCGGTTGTGTCAGTTTGAGGACAGTAGCATAGCGGGGCTACAGACGAAACGAGGGGACGTTTTGTTCCCACGCCGTGAGGTCGCTGTGGAAGTGGCGTACATCACACAGGCCATGCAAGGAGGGGGGCAGTGACCGAAATTACGATTGGTATCGCATTTTTGGCAGGGATCGCTTCATTTTTTTCACCGTGTTGCTTGCCGTTGGTTCCGTCGTACTTGGCGTATTTATCGGGCATTTCTATCACACATCTACGCATTTCCCCCCACACAAAAGTGCGTTTTATCGTGGTGGGGCATGCGCTTGCTTTCATGGTTGGTTTTTCTTTGTTGTATTATGTGCTTGGCGCGAGTGCATGGTGGTTTGCGACATGGTTTCAAGCATACCAACAAACGATCGCCCAGCTCGCGGGGATTTTACTGATTGTCATGGGGCTCGTGACTACGGGAGTATGGAAACCCCAACTGCTCATGCGCACGTGGAAATGGGACATCACCCGTTTCGTCCCCAAAGCATCCCTCTTCGGATCGGCAGTCTTTGGACTCGGATTTGCAGCGGGATGGTCTCCGTGTATCGGACCGAGTCTCGCTACGATCGTAGCCTTGGCGGCGACGAATCCCGACGAGTGGGCGTGGCTCACGACGGCGTATACGATCGGGTTTGGGTTGCCGTTTGTGACAATGGCGTTTTTTCTCGGTGTGGGAAAGCGCAACATGCGCCATATGGCGAGGATACAGCGGTTCGGGGGCATCGTGTTGGTTGCATTCGGTGTATTGTTGCTGACGGGGCAGATGACTTCCTTGACGGCATGGCTCGTTCGTTTGACGCCACAAAGTTGGCTGCTATAATGGCATTTCTCGTTTTCATCGGGGTGACTCTTTTCAGACGATCGTGACATGCACAAAAAGAAAGTCGGGCTCTTCCCAGTAGAAAGGCGGGCATGCATTGGCAACACCGAGTATGGAAGATTATTTGGAACGCATTTACCGGCTGATCGAACAAAAAGGGTACGCACGTGTGTCTGACATCGCCGAAGATTTGGCGGTTCATCCGTCATCCGTCACGAAGATGATCCAAAAGCTCGACAAAGACAACTATTTGGTGTACGAACGCTATCGTGGACTCATGCTCACCACGAAAGGCATTAAGATTGGCAAGCGGTTAGTCGACCGCCACAAATTATTAGAAACGTTTCTCAAGCAAATTGGCGTACAAGAAGAAAATATTTATCGTGACGTAGAGGGGATCGAGCACCATTTGAGTGCAGATTCCATTACGTGTCTTGAAGCACTTGTTGCATGGTTTGCACGTTCCCCCCACGTATGCACGGAATTGGAAACGATTCGTCGCGAGCTTGAGTAAACATCTGGCCGTACGTGACATACGATGAACCGCATATCCTCCATGCGAATGCCTTATTGAAACCATACAAACCGCGCATTGCCTTTTGCAAGAAAGGAAAAGGCGAATGAACCAGCAGGGTGTATGGGTTGAAATACGCAAACGGATCACGTGTGGGATAAAGGGGGAGTGGTGCGTGGATGTGTGTGCGGTATTTGAAGGGGGCGGCATGCGGGGGATCGGTCTTGTTGGGGGGGTGATCGCAGCCCAACAACATGGCGTGGTGTTTCGCCGTGTCGCAGGGACGTCTGCTGGTGCGATCGTAGCGATGCTCCTCGCAGCGGGATATCGGGGGGAACAAATTCAAACGATGATCCCACAAATGCCGTTCCACCAGTGGACGAACAACAAGGGGATCTTGTCCATGTGGGGGTCATTTTTGCGCTTGATCGTCAAAAAAGGGTTGTATTGCGCCGACCCCTTAGAACAAACGTTGGAAGAATGGTTAAAAAAACGTCACATTCAAACGTTCGCCGATTTGCCCCCCCAATCTTTGCGTGTCATTGCCTCAGATATTTCCCAAGGGAAATTACTCGTTTTACCCGACGATATCGCCGAATATGGGGTTGATCCTCGCACGTTGTCCGTTGCACGCGCCGTGCGCATGAGTGCGAGCATTCCCTATTTCTTTGATCCTGTCATCTGTACTGGGGCACAAAACCGTCGTTGCCTCATCGTCGATGGGGGATTGCTCAGCAACTATCCCCTGTGGGTTTTTGATGAGGAAATGCATGACCATGCCCAACGCTATCCTGTTCTTGGGTTTCGACTCGTCGGGCAACAACGTGTCGGTCCTCGACGCATCCGCGGTCCAATCTCTATGTTGCATGCGTTGTTTCAGACGATGCTCGATGCCCAAGACGAACGATACATCCAAAAACACCAACGTTTTCGGACAATAAAAATCCCTGCGCATGCGGTGAGTTCGACGCAGTTCGATCTTTCTGCGTCTGCATCCCAACAGCTGTTGCAAGCAGGGTATGAAGCGGGCCAACTTTTTTTTCAAAGATGGTCGTATGCACACTACCACAAACAATACGAAAGGAGTCATGCAAAAATACACAAGGCCATACAAAACA
>JAULZZ010000152.1:0-1909 GCA_032117095.1 Paenibacillus sp. | reverse complement strand
CCGAGAGAAGCACACTGCCGGGCGACAAAAGCCGCATTCGTATTGACGATTTGTCCGAGCAAAAGCTCTGTGCCGACGGCTACAAACTCTACAATCATCTCCATGCCTCCCAGAAAAACGATGCCCAATCCTGCGCACATACGCATGACCTTTACGTGCGCAGCGTCTCAATGACCGCTTTGTTGCGATAAAAATAGTCAATCCCTGAATACGTGGTGATGAGTACAGCCACCCAACTCGATAGCACATCAAACGGAATATTCACATAATGAAAGGGGAAATTATTGAGCAATAGCGCAATGATCATCGTAATTTGCGTCACCGTTTTCCACTTTCCCCATGCGCTCGCTTCCAGCACTTTCCCTTCTAACAAGGCAACCTGACGCAACCCCGTCACAGCAAACTCCCGTGAAATGATACAAATGGCAATCCATGCATCCAAACGTTGCATTTCTACAAGGGAAATCAGTACCGTCGCGACCAACAATTTATCTGCCAACGGATCGAGTAACTTCCCTAGACTCGTAACCATTTTTCGTGAACGGGCAATATACCCGTCTAACCCGTCCGTACTCGCTGCAATAATAAAAATCACCGTGGCGATGAGCTGATTCCATGAGATCGAAAACCCTGGAAATTGCAACTGAGGCACATTAATGTTCAACAACAGGAGGATCATAATGATCGGTACTAAAAAGATGCGCATCAACGTAATACGATTGGCAAGATTCATGCGCAAACGCCACACAAATCAAATTCAAGTGCATGCGTAATGCGTACCGAAACGATGTCCCCAATGACGATGTCTTTGCCGTTGACGAACACTTCCCCGTCAATCTCGGGGGCATCATACTGCGAACGTCCAATGTATACGTCGTTGCGTCCATCATACCGCTCGATAAGCACGGATACCGTTTTCCCGATGTACTTTCCATGCAGGTGTTGTGCGACTTGACGCTGTGCTTCCATCAGCTGGGCAGCACGTCTTTCTTTGGTATGCTCATCTACTTGGTTTGGCATCGCAGCGGCCGGTGTGTCTTCTTCTTGGGAGTACGTGAATACCCCGAGACGATCAAACTTCATCTCGCGCACAAAAGCGAGCAACTGTTCAAAATGTGCTTCTGTTTCTCCAGGAAAGCCTACGATCATCGATGTGCGAATGACAGCATCCGGGATCGTTTGGCGGATTTTTTGGAGCAGTTCGCGGGTGTTGCGCTGGCGACCAGGACGATGCATCCGCCGCAAAATATCGTCTTCGCTGTGTTGCAACGGCATGTCGATGTATTTGCATATTTTGGGATTGTTCGCGATCGTGTGCAGCAACGCATCATTGAATAACCCCGGATACGCATAGTGCAACCGAATCCATGAAATGCCTGCAATGTTGCTGAGCCGTTCTAACAACGTAGGCAACATCAACGTATCATACAAGTCTCGCCCATAATTCGTAGAATCTTGTGCGATCAACGAAATTTCCTTCACGCCTTGGGCAGCGAGCTGTGTGACTTCTGCCTCGATCGATTCGATCGTGCGGCTGCGAAACGCCCCTCTCATGAGCGGGATGGAACAAAATGTGCACGCATGATTGCACCCTTCAGATATTTTGACGTGTGCAAAATAATGTGGTGTCAACCGTTTTCGTGGCAAGATGTGCTCATAGTCGAACGTTGGATTGCCCACGCGCACGGGCAGTTGTCCCTGCAAAGCCGATGCAACGACTTCGTGAATGTGGATAAAATCGCCTGTCCCGACGATCCCGTCAATTTCTGGAATTTCGGTGAGTAACGTTTCTTTGTAGCGTTGTGTCAAACACCCCGCCACGACCAACGCCTTGAGCTTCCCCGTCGTTTTATAATCCGCCATCGCTAAAATGGTCTGAATGGACTGTTCTTTGGCCGCCTCAATAAAT
>JAULZZ010000151.1:0-4033 GCA_032117095.1 Paenibacillus sp. | reverse complement strand
TCTTTCGATGGTCAAACAAGTAAAAATGGGGCGATTAAGTCTACGCAAAAAAATGTTTAGTGCGTCGTTGAGCATCGATGCGCTGTCCACCGTGTTTTTTGGTCAAAAGTAAATGCTTTTGCCCTGGGGGGCAGATTGAAGTTTGTTGCAATCTCGTGTACTATTGCTTATGTTGTGTTGTGTACGTTATACTAAACACTGATAGAATACAGGAATCCGATTGTTTAAAAATACTGATATCTCCCGTAAAAGGAATCGCTCTGCATAAACGTTTTTAATCAGTGTTTATACTAATTCCAAACAAATATATCGACACATTAACGTGTGTGTGATACGAAGAATATGCGATAGCGCTGAGAAAAGAAATGCAAAAACGAAGAAAAATGTGAATGCATACAAACGGTTAGAAGTAGTCGCATATCGTGGCGTAGGAAAGAAGAACAAAGAAATCGGTTACCAGCGGGATACACGATCAAAAGTATTACAGGGTGAGACTGGAATTTTATCGATGTTTTATTTTGGAATTAGTATTATGCATTTCTATGCGTGCTGCTTTGCGATGCCAGCGTACTTGAAAAAAGGAGAGATGTTGCCGATGCCCTCTTTCGCATCCACCAGTCGTGTCGCTGTCACCCGTCCGCAGCCAGCGTTTTCTGCCGATGCGATCATTCATGTCGAGCGGTTGCTTAAGCGATACGGCGATTTTGTAGCAGTCAATGGCATTAGTTTCAACGTAAAGCGTGGAGAAGTGTTCGGTTTGCTCGGTCCCAACGGGGCAGGGAAGACGACGACGATGGAGATGGTCGAAGGATTGCGGCGCCCCGATGGCGGGATGGCATCCGTGGCGGGATACGATACGCGCACACAATTGTCCCAAGTCAAGGGGATCATCGGCGTGCAGTTGCAGTCAACGTCTTTATTTGATCTGTTGACGGTGCGTGAAATTACCGAGCTGTATGCGAGTTTTTATCGCGAATCGGTGCCTGTTTTGCCGTTGCTCGATGCGATGGTCTTAACAGACAAATTGCAGTCACGTGTCAAAAACTTATCGGGCGGTCAAAAGCAACGGTTGGCGATTGCGCTTGCTTTGGTGAATGATCCGCTCGTTGTTTTTTTAGACGAACCGACAACGGGGCTCGATCCCCAAGCACGACGGACGTTATGGGATATTATTTTGCGCTTAAAGCAGGAGGGCAAGACGATCATTTTATCCACGCATTACATGGATGAAGCGCATATTTTGTGTGATCGCATTTGTTTGATCGATCAAGGAGAAATTATCGCCTTGGATACACCTGCACAGTTGATCGCACGACTTGAAGCGGATCAGACGATCGCGTTTTGTATTCCACAGTTTTCTACGTTCCCCCAACTGCGACAGCAACAGTTGCACGCATGTTTTCACAAAATGAGTGCCGTCCAAAGCGTGACGGTTCGTGACGATCATTTTTCCATCCATACGACCCATTTGCAACAAACGCTCACGGATTTGGTGCACATTGTGCAGCAGGAAGAAGTGGCGATCGAACAGTTGAGTACACGTACGGCAACGTTAGAAGACGTGTTCATTCAGATGACGGGAAGGAGCTTGCGTGAAGGATGAAGTCTTACATAAAATTAACCCAAGCGCAACTAAAATTGTTCGCCCGCAACCGACAGGTGCTCTTTTTTTCGTTGGTATTCCCGATTTTATTGATGTTGGCGCTAGGCTCTTTTTTGGGAAATGGCAACGATGTACGCGTCCAAGGGGTGCTTGTCGACGAAGACAACACAGCAGCCTCCCAAGCGATGCGTCAAAAATTGCTTGCTAATGGGGCAATGACGTTAGAAACCGACGTGTCACGTACGGACGCACTCGCTGATTTGGAGCGGGGAGACATACAACTCGTCGTTATCATACCACGCAAGTACAGTGACAACGTACAGCAGCGGAAGGCGACGGTTGAAGTGTTTTATGACGAAAAAAATGCAACGATATCCAAAATAGGGGTTCAAGTGCTCCAAAATGCTGTGGATGGCATCAGCAAGTCATTAAGCGAGTACGAGCCCGTTGTGACGGTCGATGCACAGCCAGTCACTTCGCTCGGGCTCAAATACATTGATTTCCTCGTGCCCGGCATCGTCGCCATGATGATCATGTCCAGCAACTTGAATGGAGTCGCCGGTCAGATCGCCTCTTGGCGTGAACGGGGTGTATTGCGTCGCATGCAAAGTACCACGTTGCGCGTGCGCACGTTTATTGCTGCGCAAATCACCGCACGCCTGTTGCTCAACGGCAGTCAAGCATTAATCGTCCTCCTCCTTGCAGCGGTTGTCTTTGACACGCGGGTGAGTGGTGCATGGTGGTTGCTCGTATTTTATGTCATGTTGGGGACGCTCGTATTTATGTCGATCGGCTTTATTATCGCAGGACTTGCCAAAACACCAGAAAGTGCTGCACCGATCGCAGGATTTATCTCGTTCCCATTGTTATTTTTGGGCAACATCTTTTTTCCCGTCAGCAACATGCCTGCATTTTTACAACCGGTCGTGCATGCGCTGCCGATCACCCATTTGGCGCATGCGTTGCGCGAAGTGATGAACGTCGGGGCAACGATGGGCATGTTATGGCTCGATACCGTGCTGTTGCTCGGCTGGCTCGTCGTGGCCTTTACGGTGGCGAGCTTCACATTCAAGTGGGAGTAGTCGTCTATGTCGATCGTCGTGGCAACACTCAACGCCAAATACATTCACACCTCCCTTGCCATTCGTTGCCTCAAAGCCCATTGTGCGCCAGAATTTCTTGTGGATATCGTGGAGTATACGATTCATGACCCACCGATGCACATCGTGATGGATTTGTATGCGCGTCAGCCGACCGTATTGGGATTTTCCTGCTACATTTGGAACATCGAACAGACGATCACCGTCATCGCACACATGCGACAGCTTTGTCCAGCGTTATTGATCGTACTTGGGGGACCCGAAGTGTCCTATGACACCGCCTATTGGATGAATCGCTTGGCAGCGGTCGATGTCATCGTCCAAGGGGAAGGCGAGGAGACATTCAAGCACTTGCTTCAAGTAGTCGCTGGAGATGCACCGCGGCAGCAAGCGCAAAAAACGTTGCATCTCGTATGGGGCTGTGCGTATCGCAAAGCAGACGGGGACGTTGTCCTCAATCCCCCGCGCCCCAAAGTACCCATGGACACGTTGGCGTCGCCACATCGTTTTGCAGAAGACGTGCCTCACTTGCCCAACCGCATTGTGTATGTGGAGACGAGTCGGGGCTGTCCGTTTTCTTGTCAATTTTGTTTGTCCTCGATTGAAGTAGGCGTGCGCTACCATTCGTTGGAGCGTGCAAAAGAAGACTTGCGCTATTTGATCGAACATGGCGCAACACTTATCAAGTTTGTTGATCGTACGTTTAACATTCGCCGTGACTATGCGCTGGCGTTGTTTGCTTTTCTCATTGCGCACCACGGGGGCCGTTGTGTTTTCCAATTTGAGATTACCGCAGACATCTTGCGTCCCGAAGTCATTGCGTATTTGGCAGAGCACGCTCCTCCCGGACTTTTTCGCTTTGAAATCGGGGTTCAATCGACGAATGATGCGACCAATGCGCTCGTCGAACGCAAACAAAATTTCCAGAAACTAGCACATACGGTGACGGCCATTCGCAACAGTGGGCGTATCGTACAGCATCTTGATTTGATCGCGGGGCTTCCCCAAGAAGACTACGCCTCGTTCCAACGTACATTTGACGACGTGTTCGCTTTGCGTCCAGAGGAATTGCAACTGGGATTTTTGAAAATGTTACGCGGCACGGGGGTGCGCCGTGATGCCGCCAAATTCGGATACGTATACAGTGAAACGGCACCGTATGAAATTTTAGGCAACGATGTGCTGTCTTTTGCCGAAATGACGCGGATGAAGCGCGCCGAAGACATGGTAGAAAAATATTGGAATACCCATCGTTTTGACGAAACGTTACATTATCTTTTTGCGCACGTATTCGCTTCACCGTATGCGTTTTTTGAGTCACTCGGTCTGT
>JAULZZ010000150.1:0-7075 GCA_032117095.1 Paenibacillus sp. | reverse complement strand
TTGTCCCAGTCGTAAACGATGTTTTTTCATCTCCACACCCTCCTCATACGAATCACGACTTCAATACACTTACACAGACGGTTGCCTTTTTCTTTTCCGCAAAAGGCATTTTGCCTCATCCGTTGTAGCGGTTGAACGCGTGTTTCGGATCATTCTCCATCTTTTGTCCTGTTCTCTATCCCGACAGCCGTCTGTTTCCCGACAAAGGCGATGCCTACATGCACAATGTGTGGCACTTTCCGTCTCGTCAACTCCCTATCGTACGTCTTGCTCGTAATTTGCCGCAACGCTTGCGCCACGCCTTTTTCCAGCTGTGCTTCCTTCGCCACTTCCTTGAACTCGAAGACGAATCCGCGGGGATGCGTCTGCACGTTTCGCGGGATGAGCGCCATGTCGTACCGCCCCTTCCCACTTTCGCGGTTGGAGATCACCTCATGCGTCTCCCGCAACTGAATCATCATGCCCAACACGAACATGTGGTACAAGTTTTCGTTGTGTCCGTCTTTTTTCGACCCTCCCGTGTGCACGTCAAAATAACTGAACGTCTCGGCGACGTACGTCTCAAACCCCGTAGCAAAAGCGTCATTGTCCCCTGTGAGCAACCCTTGCAACATTGGATCTTGCGTCGCAGTTTGTGTCGGGCGTACGACCCATCTCCGTACGATGTGCTCGAACACATACGACACTTCTTTGTTCGGCATGTACAAGGTCGCTTTTTTCGTCAGCCCACTGTCATGTGCCACTTCTCCCACCTTCAAATACCCGCTGAATACGAGAAAACTCCATAGCGATGCCACATGGTTGTTGTCCAAGTCGCCGAACGAAATGTGCTCATTGATGTCTTTGACGATCCCTTCGCCCTGCATCAGCAAGGTTAAGTCCTTCATCATGTCATGCCGTGACGCATCCATCGCTTGTTCGATCAACGCCGTATCTCCCGTATGCACCCAGTACGGTTGCAATGCTCTACGCGGTTCTGCCAACGCATGAAAAATCGACCACGGATTGTACACCGTCTCATCGCCAAACACATACCCGTTGTACCAACGTCGAAATTCGTCCATCTCGTCTACACGCCCAAAGTCCCGCAGTGCCGTCGCTACTTCCTTATCCAATAGCCCGAATGACCGCTCAAACGCAGGAGACAAGATCGAGCACACGCGCACGTTGTTGAGCCCTGAGAAGATGCTCTCTTTTGCCACCCGCAAAATGCCCGTCAATACGGCGCGTTCCAAACTTTTGTTGTCTTTGAGTGCGCTGCCTAGCAGCCCCCGCATAAAGCCAACGCATGCGTTGTAATAGCCGTGCGCATACGCCTGATGAATCGGCGTGTCGTATTCATCGATAAGCAGAAGCACGCGTTTATTGCCGTAGGCGCGTTGTAGCCATTGGGACAAATTTTTTAGGCTGTCCCCGAATCCTTCTTCCGTAGCAGTCCCCTCACAAATTCCATCAAATCTTTTTTGTTCGAGGCGTTTGAGTTTCCCCTCGAGTATAGGGGCATGTCGCATATATTCATCTATGAGTACATTTTGGATGCGGTGATACGTTTTCTCCCACGTCGCTCCTTTGGCATCCTTGAACGAAACGAAGATGACGGGCATCGTGCCTTGCAACTGTGTATATTTCTCCCCTTGTTGCCAGATCCCCAGATCCGTGAACAACCCTTGGCGGTTCTCTTCACTGCGTTCAAAATAATACTGTAGCATGGAAAGGTTGAGCGTTTTGCCAAACCGTCTCGGGCGGGGGATGAGCAACACCTCGCTACGCAAATCGATCATTTCCCGAATAAACAAACTTTTGTCCACGTAATAACTGTCGTTTTGTTGGAACTTCTGGAAATCGCTCACCCCAATAAAAATCTCTTTCATCGGCTTTCCTCCTTATGGTGTTTTACGTCGTTTGGCAATCGCTTTCCTGCATCCCCTCTCCACACATACGCCATCCCTACCCCCGCATGCTTCCCTGCAAAGGCAATGCCCATGTGTACGATGTGAGGCTCGTTTCGTTGCTTGACGACGGCGTCATGCTGCTTCTCCTTTATTTGACCAAACGCTTGCGTCACGCCTTTGACCAGCTGTGCTTCTTTCGCCACTTCCTTGAACTCGAAGACGAATCCAAGGGGATGCGTGTACACGTTTCGTGGGATGAGTGCCATGTCGTACCACTATTCCCCACTTTTTTGGTTGAAGATGACCACATACGAAACACGGTTTGAATACAGGAATCCTATTGGTTAAAAATTACTGTGCTTTCTCGAAAAAAGCATCGCTCTGTTTGTATCGTTTCAACAAGGGATTCCTACTGCATGAACGGTCACACCTTGGAGCCCGCACCGTACGTTCGTCAGAAATAGGCTTCTCCCCCACTGTGATCCATATCCCTATTATAGCATGAAGGCGGTGATTTCGGCGCATCACGGTTGGTTTTTGAACCAAATTTGTACGACCTTCAAAGGCGCAAAAAAGAAAAAGTTGCCCTCCTCCCAAGCAGGGAAAACACAGCGTATCTCTTGTAGCACAGCATACGAATCACCATTTCACACCGCATCCCCTGCGAAAAGGCTACGCCTTTGTGCCTCATACGAAACACGGATTGAATACAGGAATTCTATTGGTTAAAAAGTGCAACGATTTCTTGTGAAATGGGGCTCTTGGTATGGACGTTTTTAATCGGTGTTTAGTATTACTCCGTGTTTCATATCGGTGCGCATCGGATGGAAAATTCTTTTGCCACGCAACACAAAAAAGCGGCGCATCCGCATGCATGCCCGCCCTTTCTATTTGTCCTCCAACTATGCCGTTTCCGCACCTTTCCTCTGCCCTCGTATCCCCCCCTCACGTCCCTCGCATATCTCTCCCTCTCGTCTTCGCCTCCTTCTTCGCTTGCGCCGACAAGGTTCCTGCTCCTCCAAGGAAATGGCTACACTTCCCCCTATATTGCTACGAAATCCCACCGGTTCATTGGGCCACACTTGGTGCCAAAGACAGGGCATGCACAAGGGAAAAAGGCAACAATCCGAAAAGTCACAAAGCTGTCCTCGCTAAGCGGAAGCCGACGAGCGTGCTGATGTAGCTCGAACCATGAAAGTAACTGACGTTGTCGCTCACGGCCATGCGACTGTTGCCATAGTAAAAGCTACCCCCTCGGATCTCACGGCTTTTCCCCCCTGCATACGTCGACGGAAATTGCCACTCCCACACGTTCCCACTCACGTCGTACATTCCCAATGCGTTCGCTCGCTTCCCACCGACCGCTTTCGCAGCACCTTCAATGCTACCTATTCCCACACCTTCACTCTTCTTCTCGTCGTTGTACCACGCCACGGCTGCAGTTTCCGTTGCATTTTCCACATTTTCTATCGCCCCACTCGCATAGCCCGCAGGCGTCCAATAATACGTTTTCCCGTCTTTCCCTGTCGTACCGATGCGTTCTTTTGCCAACGAACCTGTCGTCGGCGCTGTCGTCCCCACCCATCTCGCCACCATTTCCCACTCTTCTTCTATTGGCAACCGATACCCGTTCGTCGTGTTGCTTTGTACCGTATTGTCGAGTGCTGTCTGCGCACGCGCATCGTTCAACACGTTTCCCAGTTCATCCCGATACACCGGCAAAAGTCCGTCTTTCTCCGAATACGCATTCGTCCACACGACCACATCGTACCAACTTACGTCTGTTACGGGGAGCTGCGTATTCAGATTGCCCCCTTGATTCGCAAACGTATACCCTTTCGTCACCGCCCAGTCGTACACTTCTTTCCACAATGCACCCGTCACTTCTGTTTTCCCAATCCAAAAGTTCGGCATTGCGATGTTCGTCACCGTATTGTCCGATCGCAACGGCATCTGTGAAATGTTCCCCGCTGGCACGTACACCATCTGACGATCGTTCTCCCCTTGCACCGTATCCTCTGGCACAGGCACGCCCCTCATCATCCAGACGGTGACCGCAATCCCAACTGTCACCACAAGTATTCCCGCATACACCGCGACCTTTCTCGTGCTCCCTGTCGCCATCCTCGTCCACGCTCCTCGTCGTTTTAATACATAAAATTATACCAAAAAAAAACAATGATTTCAATGCAGCATTTTGCCGGTTTCATACGCCTACTGTCCTTTTGGCTCGATGGATTTTCATGCAAAAAGTCGATCTGTACAATGCTTTTTCGCAAACTCTACTACACTTGCGCCACGCACAAAAACATCGTTCCACATGAGACAAAACGATGTGTATAAAAAGGCATGTGCCACGCATCCCCAAGAACGAGGACGTTTCATTTTCCTGCGGTACAGCTTGGGCGTGACGAATATCCCCCCCCCTCCACAAATATACTGTACCATGCAGTTCGACGATACGGAGGCGAGGGGCGTGTACGATTACATCAAGGAACGCACGATCCAAATCGGACGCAGCATCGTACATACGAAGCAGACAGTTCGCACCATTGCCCAACAATTTGGCGTATCAAAAAGTACCGTACACAAAGATTTGACGGAGCGTTTGCCCTTGTTAGATGCTGAACTTGCCGAAAACGTCAAAGAAATACTCGAATACCACAAATCGATCCGCCATCTACGGGGAGGGGAAGCAACAAAACAAAAGTACAAAAAACCAGCATCGTCGTAACGATACTTGGTTATACTAAACACTGATTAAAAACGTCCATACCAAGGGCCCTATTTCACAATAAATCACTGCGCTTTTTAACCAATAGGATTCCTACATTCAATCAGCGTTTCGTATTATCTCGAGAAAAAGCATCGTTTCCGAAATGAAAAGGCGGTGCTTTTTTGTATGCAACGAACACGCAGCACGATTTGAATACAGCGATCCGATTTGTTAAAAATCCCCTTACTTTATATCGTAAAAGGGAACCCCCTTACATAGATATTTTTAATCCGTATTTCGTATCATCCGCATCACAAAAAAAGACACCTACGCTTTCCATGCGCAAGCATCGTAAAGTTTCACCCGTTATTTCACCCATTGCTGTGGATCTACTGGCTTGTTTTCATGCCACACTTCAAAATGTACGTGGATGCCTTGCTCTTTTTCCAGCTCATTTCGTCCCGCCATGGCGATGACTTGCCCCTTCGACACGGTATCCCCGACTACGACTTTACGATCCGTGACACTTTGGTACACAGATTTAAGTCCGTTCCCGTGGTCAATCTCTATCACTTGTCCGATCAACGGTGCGTCCGTAGCACGGGTTACTTTTCCCCCCATCGCTGCGACGACTTCAAACGCACGCCCTGCGGGCTGTACCACGTCGATTCCGATATGTGGTTTGAACGTATCGCCGTATTCGATCACCGCCACGTCGGCACGCGTCGAGGGATCTTGTTGAAAATACGTCTTGCTCACCCGCATTGTTTCGCGTTGCGCGACGGGCCATCCCATCGTTTCAACGGGGGCTGACACGGCCACGGCCGGTTGTTTTTCTGCAAAAGGTGGCGTCGTCGTTGCAACGGTGGGCGTAGGACGGTGCTCCGTGACAGCCATGCCCACTGGTTGTTGGCTACTGGGAGCGACTGGCGTAGACTGTTGGTACGCCCACATCAGGGCAATGACGAGCGCGCCTGCAGCCATCGTGGAGATCGGCAACACCCAACGTTTGGGCAACGTTTTCAGCCACCGCACCTTGCGTTTTGCTGGTGTGTGTTCGTTTTGTTCCACCATTGTGTCATCACCTCAGTAGCCATTGTTGCCCAGAGGTGTCGCTCATATACATATGTTTTTGATTCATATTAATCCGCATATCGTGTGAGTGTCGTGCTCGGATAGTAGTGTTGCAAAATATACGCAGCATTGTGCCCCCTTTGGGCTAAGCCTTGGGCTCCCCATTGACTCATGCCTACCCCATGCCCATATCCTTTTGTGATGAGCGTAATGTTGTGTGCCTGCACGATCCAGCGGATGTCCGTAGATTTTAATTGCAGCCGTTGGCGAAGTGTTGTGCCTGTGAACCGTACATTTTGGATATACACCTCTGCGAGCCGCCCGCTCTCAAAACGATGCACACGTGCAAACGAGACTTTTTTATTGCATGTGAGCTGTAAGCGTGCACAAAACACGGCGATTGGCATCGTCGTGCGGTGTTCAAAATGCGGAGAAATCGCAGCATCCCACGGCGAGGAAACGCGACGCAAATACGTCACATCATTTTGCCATACGTTTTTTGCATCTTCCGTATACCCATTGCTCGTGGAAAAAAACGTCGCTTCGATCGGTTGTCCTTGGTGCGTCAAGATGATCCCACGGGTCGCCTCGACAGCCCGTCGAATGTGTTGCGCATACGTTGCATAACGCGATTCCCCCCATTTTTGGCGCAACTGGGCATCGGTCGCATACGCTTGTTGCCACGATATGGCGACAGCGGCAGGAAGGTGCAAAGAATCCCTCTGATACGCCGTATTTTCTGGCGAAGCGACTTTCGCCATGACTGCGACGGTTTTGTCTGTGCGTTGCCACTGGTACAGCGCATAAGTGCGGGCGATAATCGCTTGCGCTTTTAACGCCTCTGGCTCAAACAATGCCGGCATTTCTGCGGCAACGACACCGTACACATACTGTTCTAGTGCCATCGTGACCTTGTCTTCTTGGCGTGCTGTGATCGGGGGCGGGGGGGCAGCGGGGGCGGGGAGATGGGAAGCAGGGGTGTTGCGTAGCTCGACGAACCACGCAGGAACGACCACCGTTCCGAGCATCATCAGGAACACACTGCCGAGCACCCACCACAAAAAAAAGGGGCGTTGCACACGGTATCTCCTCATAGCAGTCTCTCCTCATCGACAAAACAGCGAACACTTAGCGTATGCGATGAAGCCGGAAGAAAGAACCGATGAACGCACTGAAATTGCGCAGGAGCGCTACGCAGAACAACCTGATCTGATACAAATCTCGATATCATACTAATTCCAAACAAATATATCGACAAAATAACGTGTGTGTGATACAAAGAATATGCGATAGCGCTGAGAAAAGAAATGCAAAAACGAAGAAAAATGTGAATGCATACAAACGGTTAGAAGTAGTCGCATATGGTGGCGTGGGAAAGAAGAACAAAGAAATC
>JAULZZ010000149.1:0-2166 GCA_032117095.1 Paenibacillus sp. | reverse complement strand
TAGTCTCTAGGAGGAGTTCCCGATGACTACCACGACAGCGACCAAACCCAAAACCATCAAGCTCGTTGTCACCCGTCAAGACAACCCGCAATCTGACCCTTATACAGAAACCTTCGAAATTCCCTACCGTCCCAATATGAATGTCATCAGTGCGCTCATGGAAGTGCAACGAAATCCGATCAACGCCACTGGCGAAACGACTGTTCCCGTATGTTGGGAATCCAATTGTCTAGAAGAAGTATGTGGCTCTTGTTCGATGGTCATCAACGGCAAACCACGCCAAGCGTGTACCGCGTTGATCGACCACTACGAACAGCCCATCCGACTTGCGCCGATGAAGACGTTCCCGATTGTCCGTGATTTGGTCATTGATCGTGAGCGGATGTTCGATGCACTCAAGCAGGTGAAGGCGTGGATTCCCATCGATGGTACCCATGATCTTGGACCAGGTCCCCGTGTGGCGGAATCTACACGTCAATGGGCGTATGAGTTGTCAAAATGTATGACATGCGGTGTTTGCCTAGAAGCGTGTCCGAATGTGAATGAACGATCCGATTTTATTGGGCCTGCTGCCATCTCTCAAGTGCGCTTATTTAATGCACACCCGACAGGGCAAATGCAAAAAGAAGAACGTTTAGAAGCGTTAATGGGGCCTGGGGGCATCGAAGGATGTGGAAATTCCCAAAATTGTGTTCGCTCATGCCCAAAAGAAATTCCGCTGACGACGTCCATCGCTGTAATGAACCAACAAACAACGAAACAGCTATTCAAAAAGTGGTTCACACAGTAATTTTGAGGAAATCCGAAGGATGATATATTTACCGTGTTGATTTCGCCCAAGATGTGCGCAGACGCACAAAATGCGGTTGCTTGATCACTTGCATTTGCGACGCCAAAGCGGTATACTATGAAGCAAGCTAAGGAAAGAGATGTAGTGAAGCACACGCATCGAACAGAGTTCGCTCTGTTTGACGTGTGCTTTTTTCATGAAAAATTCCTTGGACACCGTAGCATGCATCAAACAACCCAACGAAGAGGAGAAGTGGCCATGCACGTACGCCTATTTACCCAAGAAGAGTTCGTAAAATTCGTGTTGGATCACGTCGCCAAAGGGGCACCGACAGCCCAGATTAAGGCGATCGAAGGACCAGGATTGCCGTTTGAGATTGCGTTTGAGGGGTACACGCATATGAATGCGATCTTAAATCTACATACCATGTGGACGGTATATGCGCATACAAACGACTTGAATTCGATTATTGAAGGAATCAATGCCCACATAAAAGGGCTGCATTATTGTCGGTATGACCCCGACAAATTGACGCGTTACGAACGAGACAGCGTGTTTCCAACGTTGCGCACGCCCAATGAAAACTATGCCCATCCTGGAGCGGGTGAAATTTTACAAGATCGTGGTCTTGCTGGTTTGAATATTTTGTTTTGTGATTATCGGGATGGACTGGCCATCTTCTTACAAAAAGAGCTGTTGAATCCCCAGGAACAAATACAGTGGCGGGACATTGCGTATGAAAATCTGCGTAAAAAAGGGTGGGTGCGCCATCGGGAACGTTTTGCTGCGCGACACGACCAAGGCAACATTGAAGTGTACACAGGGGAAAAGGGGTATCCCTCACACGTGCAGTTTTTGTTGCCCGAGATGACCAAAGCGCATTTGCCCCCTTCGTATTTGGTAGCGTTTCCTGGTGTAGAACTCACCGTCGTGTATTGTCCCCCTGTCTCTTATCCAATCAAAACTGCACGAGACGCACGGAAATTGGCTTTTTTTTCTGGTTGGTCTTCTTATGTGTGGATGTTGTTTGATCAAAATCCACGACCTTTATCACGCACCTTGTACTGGATAAACGGCAACAACAAAGTGTTGCTCAATCCTCGCGCAGCATAAACTATCATCGCACCCGGTTTGCCCACTGCAACGTCGCTGTTTTCTTTGTATCCGGCGGATTCCTTTGCCTGCACGTACAAAAGTGGTATGATAATGACAATGCATACGAATCATGATTTCAAAGTATATGTTTTCAATATGTGATTCGTAGTAGTCCATTTCATCGAGAGTGTAAAATATTTTGTGTAAATGGAAAAGGAAGCCTTCGTCTGGTAGAATTGAGTCACCAAAACAATTCACAGAAAAGAGGGCTTCCCCATGAA
>JAULZZ010000148.1:0-24233 GCA_032117095.1 Paenibacillus sp. | reverse complement strand
TGCATACAAACGGTTAGAAGTAGTCGCATATGGTGGCGTGGGAAAGAAGAACAAAGAAATCGTCACGTTGACAGGATATAACGCCGATGATGTGGAAATGTTGGCAAAGAAATCGGTTACCAGCGGGTTACACGATCAAAAGTATTACAGGGAGAGACTGGGATTTTATCAATGTTTTAGTTTGGAATTAGTATAAACCCTGTTTGAATACAGGAATCCTATCGGTTAAAAATTACTGTGCTTTCTTGTAAAAGGGATTCCTTTGCATAGATGTTTTTAATCCGTGTTTAGTAATCAATCCATCTCCCCCGCTTTTTGCTTTCGCACAATAGATAACTCGGCTGTTCGTATGTTTTCCATACGGCATTCGTATGCATACGGCGACTAGGCGAGGGAAGGCACCACATCAAAACGCGCACGCGGTTGTACGATCGGGGGCGCTACCGCATCGGGCATCCGTTGTACATCCGCACCGAGCAACCGCAATTTCCCGACAATGTCATCATATCCCCGATCAAGATGGTGCAAGCCCGTAAGTGTGGTTTCCCCTTGTGCCGCAAGGGCTGCCAGCAATAACGCTGCCGCAGCACGCAGGTCTGTCGCTTCCACATGCGCTGCTTGCAACGACGCATCGCCTTCCACGATCGCCGTTCGTCCATCTTGGACTGCGATGCGCGCATGCATTTGGCGCAAGGGGGCAACGTGTTGAAAGCGATTTTCAAACACCGTCTCCGTCACCATGCTGTGGCCTTGGGACACGAGCATGAGTGCCATCATCGGGGCTTGCAAGTCTGTTGGGAATCCCGGATACGGCAATGTTTTGATGTCGATCCCCCGCAAATCACGGGACGATCGCACGTGAATCCCTCCATCATCACAATGCATGGATACGCCCATTTCTTCGAGTTTTGCCATGACCGAGGTCAGGTGGTCGGCAATCGCCCCCTCGACATACAAATCGCCATTCGTCATCGCTGCCGCAATCATAAACGTGCCCGCTTCAATGCGATCTGGAATGACCGTGTGCGTCGCTCCCCGCAACTGCTCCACGCCTTCTATGCGCAACGTATCTGTGCCCGCTCCACGCACGTTGGCCCCCATCGCATTGAGAAAGTTTGCCAAATCGACGATTTCTGGTTCTTTGGCAACGTTGTCAATGATCGTCGTCCCTGTAGCCAGCGTCGCTGCCATCATCAAATTTTGGGTCGCCCCCACACTCGCAACGTCCAAGTACATCCGTGCTCCAACCAACCGCTGATTCGGCACAGACGCCCGAATACATCCGTGCCCAAAATCGAGTTGTGCCCCCATGCGTTGCAGCCCTTTGAGGTGCTGGTCAATCGGACGCGTTCCGATCGCACACCCCCCAGGAAGCGGGATCAGCGCATGGCCAAATCGTGCCAACAGGGGACCCATCACCAAAAAGGAGGCACGCAATTGTTTGACCCATACCGCCGGCGCTTCATAACAATCGATCGTGTTGGCTTGGATCGTCAATGTCGTATTCCGATGTTGGACGTCTGCACCGAGGGTGCGCAACAATGCACACATGGCAAACACGTCGTTGAGTGGTGGTGCTTCTTCAATACAGGATGTTCCTTCGCTGGCAAGCAATGAGGCCGCGACGAGTGGAAGTACCGCATTTTTTGCCCCACTCACCTTTACGGTTCCCTGCAACCGATTTCCCCCACGAATTAGGATATGGCTCATTCGCGCATTCCTCCGCTCCACAGATTGACAGACTTACGGTTTCTCTGGAAACACGACCCAAGAAATATGGGCAAATGACAACAAAAACGCCGCAAAATGATGACCCAAAATGACGGCAACGATCAAATGCAACATACGCGCTTGGGCACTCCCCGGGAAACGCACTACTTTTTCGATCTTCGCCCCATGCAGTGCCCACCAACAAAGGAGGATGCTCCCCAATTCAATTCCCATGTATACTATGTGACTGCCTTGCATCGTGTGTATCTCTCCCCCTGACATGACAGTTGCTTTTTATCCCCTGATGCCAACCGTTCGGTGGGGATTTTTTTATTGTGCCCGTGAACCCTTATAATACAAAACACGATTTCAACCCATATCGCCTGCGGAAAAGATACGCCTTTCCGCCTTGGTTAAACCGTAATTTGCTTTTCCGAAAAAAGTAGCCTTCTGTGTAGAGGTTTTCAATACGTGATGCGTATTCAGCGTATTCTTGCTTTTACCCATTCCAATGAATCATTTGGTGTTCGCACGGACATTTTTCCTAGGTAGTGTCGCCCCCACAAGCTCCCGTACGAATTTTACCGCATATTGACGGTCTTTGTAGGCAACATCCGTCATAAAGCGGACATGGTATACCCCTGCACTGAGCTCTCGTTTCACCGTCATCGTCGCCACATCAAGGACACTCCGTTGCGCTTCGAACAGTTTGGCCGGTGAACCGTACAACGCCACATACAAATAGCGATTGAGGGGCAACTGAGTCAATTGGATCGTCACGACACTGCGTTGCGTGAGGCGAAATGTAAACCAATCTTCATCTTTGGAAGTGTGAAATAATCCCTTGTACGTGCGGTCAAACGAAACGGCAGTCGCTTGACTTTTGAGATTATTCGGTTCATTGTCGTCTGAAAATTGTTGCTCGTACTGGATCGTCAGCGTATATTCTCCATGCACGGCCAACGGAAATCGTGCTTTGACGTTGCGCACCCGTATCGCATAATTGCCTGCTTGCACGGCGATCGTGTCCGAATATTCTGCTTCCCCGTCTCCCCCATCATCATACCGATAGTCCTCATTTGTTGCCTGTTCCACCACGTACAATTCAGCATCGATCCGTGGCGTATTTGTCGTCACGCGAAGCCGCAACACGCCTCGTGCAGGAATGCGCACGCCATACCAATCTTGATCCCCGACTTGATGAAACGTTCCTGTGATTTGGGTATTCGTCGTCGGAATAAAATACGGTTGGGACAACCGATCGTTGGGCTCATACAGATCTGCATAAATAAAAAACTGCGTCGTAATCCGATAATCTAGTCGTGTCGTCGCAGGAAGCTTGGATTTGGCGTTGATGCGGAGGGCAAACCAGATCGGTTCCGCCGTCGATCGCAATCGGATGGCGTCGCCATTGGCCAAACTGTACCGTAGCGGCAACGCTTGGCTCCCTTGATCCAACACCATCTCGATGGGGAGGGGTTGGTCGGTACGGCTGCGCACTTGGATGCTCACTTCCCCCAAATACGTGGGCGTTACCGCATACCAATCGACATCGTCCGTCCCACTGAGCTGTGCTACGCTGCGATCCATTGCAGACAACGGTGTCGCATACCGCAAGCTGTTGTTGGGCTCGTACCCGTCGTTGCGCAAAGGCGTAGACAACGCCACATCTGCCCGAACGATGCCATACCCCGTGTTCGCATTCCAATTGTGTTGCTTATTGTTAGAGGCGGCTTGTCGCAACCGCATACGCACATCCTCTGCTGACAAGGTATCGTCCATCCCGAGGAGGAGGGCAGCGATGCCTGCCACTTGGGGGGCTGCCATCGACGTGCCTTCGTTGTTCATGTATTTGCCCCCGAGTGCAGTCGTGTATACTTCCCACGGGGCGACCACATCGATTTCTTGGCCAAAGTTAGACAGCGACTTTGCTTTTGGATCGGCTTTTACGCCCCCGACCGCCACGACGGTCGCATACGCCGCTGGATACATGACGACACTTTGGGTGTTGCCCGTCGCCGCCACCAACACGACATTTTTTTGTTCTGCATACACGACCACGTCCTGTACATCGGGAGAATCCAGATGAAAGCCGAGCGAAAGTACGACGACTTGTGCCCCTTGGTCAATCGCATAACGAATGCCTTCACTCAACAGCTCCTCATTGCCGATGCCATTTTTGTTGACGGCTTTGATGGGCAAAATTTTGACGTTCGGAGCGATGCCCGCAATCCCTTCTTTGTTGTCGGCAACCGCAGCGATGATGCCTGCCACGTTCGTGCCATGTCCGACATCGTCTTGGGGCAATTTCTCACGGTCAATTAAATTTATCCCTGGCAATAATACTCCCGCCAAATCTGGATGCGCAAAATCTACCCCCGTGTCGACGACGGCAACGGTGATCGGATTGAGCGATTTTTTCTCGATAAATTCCCACGCCTGTGGCATGCGAATGGCATCCAAATATTTTTGCTTGACAAGCAACGGATCGTTGGTCATCGCCTGGGCGACATCGGAGGATAAAACCACTGGAATCCCGATCGCATGCCAAAGGATACTTGCGAGCATCACCTGTCGCAACCACCACGCACGGTGCATCGCACAACCTCATTTCTCATTGTGCTCCCCATTGACTCGCCACCGTAACCCACGCAATGAGCCTGCTAGGAAACAAACCGAGCAAGACACTCGCTGCCGCACACACCCATAACGTTCCCGTCAAAATCGTTTGTCGGGGAAGGGGAATGTCTGGCTGTGTGGTGCGGAGAAACATTTGGCGAATAATGCGGAAATAATAATAAAAAGAAAGTACGCTCGTCACGACCATCACGATCGCAACCCCTACCATATTCGTCGTCATCACGCCAAATAAAATCAAGAGTTTCCCGAAAAAACCTGCGGTCAATGGAATGCCTGCTAAGGACAATACGAGCAACACCACGGCCACCGCCGTCCACGGCGCACGATAATACAACCCCGCAAAATCACTCACATCGCTCGTGTGTTGTTTGGGCTTGCTGACGAGCAACAATGCAATAAACGCCCCCATGTTCATCAACACGTATGCATACGCATAGTATACCCAAATGACGAGCCCTTCACGATGAAAAGACGGTGAAAGCAACGGAATGAGCAAATACCCTGTGTTGGCAATACCAGATAACGCAAACAAGCGCATGGCATTCGTCTGACGAAGCGCCATCGTATGCGCCACAATCATCGACAAAACCGCCAACAACGCCAACACGATGCGCACATCCGTGCCGATCGCGGCTTGGACGATGTCGATCGGGAATAAGACGTCCCCTGCCAAACGGATCAGCATCATAAACCCCGCCAGTTTGGATACGACGGCTAAAAACGCTGTCACGGGAATCGTCGCTCCGCGGTACACGTCCAACGTCCATGCATGAAAAGGTACCGCAGCAATCTTAAAGCCGATTCCTACAATAATAAGGAAAAACGAAACATAAATCAACTGCGTTTCATCCACGGGGGAAGCTTGCAAAAAACGTTGCATTTCTTCGTAAGAAGTCGTCCCTGTCATCCCATACAAAAATGACATGCCATAGAGCAAAAACGCCGCAGAAATCCCGCCAAGCACGAGTGCTTTATAGGCTGCCTCTTTGCCGCGCGTCGCCGATTGGCGCATGCCGATCAAGACGACCGTCGTGATGCTGAGCAACTCCAACGCCACGAACGTCGTAATAAGCTCGCGTGATGAAGCGACCATCATCGCCCCGATCGTTGCCGGCAAATACAGCGTGTAATATTCTCCGAGGTGCGCCGTATCCAACGCATCTCTTTTTGCCCCCATACTCATCACGAGCGTCAGGGCAGTTGCTGTCAATATAAGCAGCTTAAACAATCCCGCCATCCCATCGACGACGTACGAACCTTGTAAAAGCGTGGTCACGTCTCCCTGCCCGAGTTGTAGCCATACGATCGTCGCAGAAACGACGACGGCGAGCAAACTGCCTACCCCGATCCACGTACGGCGGAGAGATGCCGGCAAAAACAAATCCGCCATGGCCAACACGACAGTCGCAATAAACAAGGTCAACTCTGGGGCAAACGTAGCGAGGTCGGCTGCTTGCAGCGGCATGATGGTGTTCATCGTTTACCCCTCCCCTTGGATGAATGGTGGTACGGTCGCTGGTTCGTTCCCCTGATGAAGCTCCCATAACGGTTGTACGACAAGGCGAATCGCCGCTTCAGTCGTATCATTGAGCACGTTGGGATATACCCCGAGTAACACAATCATGCTCACGAGCACGACGAGGGGCACGGCTTCGACCAACCGCACATCGGAATACGTCGGCATACCAACACGACGTTCTCCATACGTGACCCGCAAAATCACACGCAACATGTACACTGCAGCCCACACCATGCCACTACACCCGATGACCGTCAGCACTGGCATCGTTTGAAACAGTCCGACAAACGACAGCCACTCTCCGACAAACCCCGATAGCCCTGGCAATCCGAGCGACGCCATCCCTGCGACCATCCACATCGCACTTAAAAACGGCATCGATTGGGCAAGTCCGCCACATTGACGCAAATCTGTCGTATGCGCGCGTGCGACCAACATGCCGACGATCAAAAAGAGGAGTGCGGAGATGAAACCATGCGAAACGAGCTGGAATACCGCACCTTGTACGCCAATTTCATTTTGGGCAGCGAGTCCGAGCAACACAATGCCCATATGACTGATGGAGGAATAAGCGAGCACTTGCTTAATGTCTTGTTGCACACACGCCATGAGCGCACCTGCCACGATATTGATGACACCCAAAACCGCCAGTACCGTGCCCCACGCATGGATTTCAGCGGGAAACCAGCCATACGCAAAGACGATCAGACCATACGCCCCCATTTTGAGCAAAATCCCCGAGTGGATCATCACCACTGCAGGATGTGCTTCGCCATGTACGCGCAACATCCACGGATGCAGGGGGAAAATCGGCAACTTAATGCCAAAGGCGAGGAGCAACAGCAAAAACAGTGCGGTACGATCCCCTTCCGAAAGTGTAAACGGGTGGGCGACGTGCGTCAGCTCCCCTCCTCCGTCGACGAGTGCCTCGCCTGTACGAAAATACGAGGAGATGGTGGCATAATCCGAGGAAAATTGCAACACGCCCCCAGAAACATGCGCCCCCGCGGTCGCCATCAGCCATACGAAAGCAATGAGCAGGAGTGCAGAACCGAGTCCATTGTAGACCAAAAACGTATTGGCTGCCCGCTCCCGATCGTAAAACCCATAAATGCCAATCAAAAAAAACATCGGCACGAGCGTCAATTCAAAAAACAAGAAAAACAACATCACGTCACGCGCACAAAACACCCCGAGCATGCCGACTTGCAATAAGAGGAGCAAAATAAAAAAGGTTTTTAGGCGTTTTTGTATGTGAATGGCACTCCATGCAGCCATACACGTGACGATCGTGGTGAGCAACACAAACGCAAGGGAGATGCCATTGACGTCCACATGATACGGGATGCGTACCACGACTTCTTGTATCGCCCATGACGTGTCCAGCGCCATCGCAGGGAGCGTAAAGGCAATCCACTCCACGTGCTGTGCAAAGGAAGTCGGCTGTGCCTGATGATACAGCACAAACAACACAATACTGCCGATGAGGGGGAGAAATGTGCTCCCAATGCCGACCTTACGCACCATATGCCCCTGTGCCGCGGGCATACAAGCGACCACGAACACCCCGATCAGCGGTGAAAAAATAAGCCAAGAAACGAGCGTTGTCATGTCCATCTGTTACCAAAACCTCCTGACTACGACGACACTGATGAGGAGGAGAAATCCCCAGACGACCATCACGCCATACCGTTGCACTTGTCCATTTTGGAGCGATGTTCCCCCACGTCCGATCACGAGGAGCCACCGGCCAATGCCGTCCATCACCCCGCGAATGCACACCTGGTCCACCCATACGAGTGCTTGTGCGATTCGCTGAAACGGCTTGACGACAACGATGTCGTACAATTCGTCGATATAAAAAGCACGGATGAGGACATTCGTCAAAAAACCTGTCTTTTTAGACGTTGCGGGTTGTCCTTGATGCACCACAGGTTGCATTTTGGCGAGGCGTTTTTGTTTGCGAAACCCTTTTTTGGACGGTGGATGCACGATGTTTGTTGCCTGCGCACGCGTCGCCTCCGCTTTGGGACGATACAACCCCCATCCGAGAAAAATGCTTGCCAACACGACCGTCGTGGAAAGCAGTACGACAATATTGCTCTCATGTGGCATCGCCACGTAGCCCAGTTGGAGTGGCAACCAATTCGACCAAGGCGTGTACACCCATCCCATGCACACGACGACGCCCGCCAGCACGACAAGGGGCCATGTCATGACACGGGACAACGTATGCACGTGTTTGATCCGTGGTGCGCCCAAAAATACACGTACAAACAGGCGTGTCATATACAATGCCGTGAGTCCTGCCGTCAATAACGAAACCCAGAACAGGGGAGGCGATGCTTCCCACAGCACATAAAAAATCGCTTCTTTCGACCAAAATCCAGCAAACGGAAACACGCCTGCCAACGCCAACGCTCCGATCCCAAACGTCAGTGCGGTCAATTTTAGCGTCCGCATCAACCCTCCGAGTTGTGCCAATGACTGTGTATGTGTCGCATGAATGACATTGCCTGCGCCAAGAAACAACAATGCCTTAAAAAATGCGTGGGTCAACAAATGAAACACGCTCGCGACGAGTGCAGCTCTCGTCCCCATGCCCAAAGCAAGCATCATGGTGCCGAGCTGACTCACCGTGGAATAGGCCAATATGCGCTTAATATCGTCTTGTTTGAGCGCGATAAAGGCAGCCATGCACGCAGTAAACGCCCCGACATATGCGACAATGTCCAACGCGATTTCACTGGCAAGAAAAAAGTCATATGTACGTACGACCAAAAAAACACCGGCTGCAACCATCGTCGCCGCATGAATCAACGCAGAAATCGGCGTCGGCCCTTCCATGGCGTCGGGCAACCACGTGTGCAGCGGAAACTGTCCAGACTTGCCCATCGCGCCAATAAAAATAAGGATGGCGATTCCCGTCGTCGCCGTGGCATCGAGCTGTCCTTCGATGAGGGCATTGTGGATGTCATTGAAACTGAGACTGCCCCGTGGCATTTCCCAAAACAACCACACGATGGCAATAAACAACGCTACATCGCCAATGCGTGTGACGATAAACGCTTTTTTGGCCGCGCGCTTCGCTGCTGATTTTGTATACCAAAAGCCGATCAATAAAAAAGAACAAAAGCCCATTATCTCCCAAAAAATGTACAATTGGAGCAGATGAGACGACAACACGAGTCCATTCATCGCAAACGTAAACAAACATACGTAAGCAAAAAACGTCGTCTGGCGCGCATCGTCTTTCATGTACCCTAGGGAATACGTCAATACAAGCGCACTCACACAAGTCACCATCGCCAACATGAGCACATTGAGGTTCGTCACTTCAAACCCAAAGGTGAGCGTCCATTCGCCCATGCGCAACCACGACCACTCCTCCCACGTGTACGAACTATTTGCACGCAGTTGGAAGACCGCAACGATCGCTGCACAAACGACCGCAATCCATGCGACAACGACACTCGCATAGATCCCCCCGCGTGTACGTCGCTCCCCGATCGCAGTAAGGAACAAAAATACGAGAAGTGGGAGTACGGGAACGACCCACGCCCATTGTACGACCGAATATTCCATCCTTTTTCCTTCTCTCTCCTTAAGTAAACTACACACCCACGCCATGGGATGCCCCGTATTGTGTTATGGCGCCTTGAGTTCCTTCATTTCGGTGACATCACTCACGCCACGTTTGCGCACATAGGATACGACGAGGGCAACACCGAGGGCGACTTCTGCGGCGGCGACGGTGATGACAAATAGCGAGAACACATGCCCTGTTAGGGAAGGCGTCGTTCCCATGTGAGAAAATGCCACCAAGTTGAGAATGACCGCTTGGAGCATCACCTCTATCGACAACAACACGACGATGGCATTGCGTCTTGTCAACGCCCCATATCCCCCGATACAAAACAAAAATGCCGCCAAAATAAGAAAAGCGGATGACATATTCAGGAAAACTCACCTGCTTCCTAAAAATAATGGACATTGCAAATTTTTATACATATCGTATCCCTGTTATTATAATGGGCAATGTCTGCATGGACAAGATGTGCCCGTGCTTGTGACGCCCCCTTCCCCCCTCCCCACCGGAATGCGGTTGTGGAGGGGGGATCTGCTTAGGAGGATTCCCCTTGTCGTTTGGCGATCACGACGGCGCCCACTAACGCCACCGTCAACAGCAACGAGACGAGCTCAAACGGAAATGCCCACTTGGAAAACAACAAAATGCCCAAGTCCTGCAACGTGTTTGTTTCCATCGCGGGTTGTACAGCGGGCGGGGTGCGTGCGAGCAATGCGTACACGACAACGAAAAACAGTCCACTGCATCCGAGGAATACGCCGGCATGATGCCACCGCTTTGGCGGGGGGCTGTCTGTTTCATCATGCCGCGTGAGCATGACCGCAAACACCATTAAAATCGACAGTGCCCCCGCATAGATGAGCACTTGCACAGCTGCAATAAACGTCGCCTCAAGCATGACATACAACCCCGCCATGCCCAAAAAAGACAAGGAAATTCCGACAATGCGATGCACCACATGGGGGTGACTGAGAAAATGAAGGACACCAAACACGATGCATGAGGCGATGAGAACAAACAAGACGAACTCTCCACTAACTGGAAACATCTTTGCTTGCGCCTCCTTTGGCTGCGGGACTTTTATTCGTGCTGTTCTCACTGCGCACGTTTGTGTTGTTTTCGTGTAGCCACGTGATGTCTTTATACAGCTCATCTCGACTGTATGAGGCGAGCTCAAAGTTATTCGTCATCACGATCGCTTCGGTCGGACACACTTCCGTGCATAAATCACACAAAATACAAATTTCAAAGTTCACATCGAATGTATCGATCACTTTGTTTTTCTTTGTCGGATCAGGATTTGGCTTCCCTGATAACGTGATGCAGTCCGTCGGACAAATGCGCACACATTGATTGCATACGATGCACAAATCGGGTTCAAAATACTGCACTCCCCGAAACCGTTCGGGCATGTCCATGGGCACATCTGGATACGCCACGGTCACTTTTTCTTTTAGCATATTCTTAAACGTGATGCCCAATCCTTTGGCAATTCCCTTCATCGCACAAGCCTCCTTTGTTCGCTTCCTGATCTCATACGAAACACGATTTGAATACAGCGATATGATTGGTTAAAAATTGCGTTGCTTTCTGGTAAAAGAGAGCCCTCTCCCCCTGTTTGCGCCTTGCTGCGATTTCGGCGGGCAGACCGTGAGTCAGGTCGTGGACAAGGGTGTCGAAGCGGTCGAGGATGGCGACAATGCGTTGTTGCTCTGCGAGGGGGGGAGAGTAAAACTTGCACACCTCTGCGCAGGGGACAGCAGTCGATGTGCTAATTCTCTCAGAGGTCTGAGAGAATTGCATCGTCTCCGATGTCTGTATCGTCATTTTCATTTTGCACCTCTGCAATCTGGGTCAGTTCACGCAGTTTATCTGCAAGTACTTTCTTGTTTGGCAAATGAAGCTGGTAGCTGGCGACAAGTGCTGGCGAGATGCTACGACGCAAAGCGTATTCGACAACCGCATCGTCTTTATCCGTACACAAAATTAACCCAACGCTTGGATTTTCGTTTTTCTTTTTCACGTCACTATCAAGCGCTTCCAAATAAAATTCAAGCTGCCCTAAATGCTCTGGCTTGAAAGCGCCTACCTTCAATTCAATGGCGACGAGGCAAGCCAGTTCACGGTTAAAAAATAACAAATCAATTTTAAAGTCTGAATTTCCAACTTGGACGCGATATTCTTCCCCTACGAAAGAAAAATCTTTCCCGAATTCCAGAATAAAGTCCTTCAGATTGGCGAGGATCGCTTTGCGAAGTTCGCGTTCCCTATAGGTGTGCGGGAGGTGAAGAAATTCGAGCACATAATGATCGCGCAACGCCGCCAATCCAGCGTTCTTTACGATAAACAGTTTATTCTGTTCATCAGAAATCATCGTGCGTTCAAATATCATGCTGTCGATCTGCCGATCCAGCTCACTCGTGGAATAGCGATTTTTCGCTGCGAGTAGCAAATAGAACTCCCGTGCCTCTTCGGTTTTTGCCCGCGCCATAATTTTCAGGTTATTTGACCAATTGATTTCGTACGTCAATGCCGCAACACGCGGGTTGTCTTTATACGTTTCGTAAAACTGTCGCATACGCCAAATGTTGGGCGATGAAAAACCTTGGATTCCAACGAAGTTCGACTGGATGAATTCGGAGAAATCCTTAACAATGGCTTTCCCCCAACCTCCGTTTTTGACCTTATCGCTCACGTACGCCCCTATTTCCCAATACATGGAGATCATCTCACGATTCACGGCACGAAAGGCATTCGCACGGGCACGCTCAATGATGGATACAATGTCTCCATAGTCGGCAGGGTTTTGGGGAATCAGCTCGTTATTCATAAAAATATACAGCGGATGAAATCACGATGTTGTATCCAATCATACGCACGCCTCCGGAAAAGTCAATAGTTTGTCGCGGTAATATGCGTATTGTTTGCGTCTTGCTGCGATTTCGGCGGGCAGACCGTTGGTCAGGTCATTGACGAGGGTGTCGAAGCGGTCAAGGATAGCGACAATGCGTTGTTGCTCGGCGAGCGGGGGAAGGGGGATGGAAATTTCTTTAAGCGCAGGTATACTGGAGTGAACTACCTTACTTTTGACTTTCCCCTTACTTTTTTGCATTTTTGCTGCAGTAGTTGACAACGCATATGAGATATACTTTGGGTTTTGATTATGCTTCATTACCACGATATCACCACCTGCAAAGCATTTCTCATTCCCCGTATACACACACGATTTGGCAATTTCTTCAACACTTTCGCCTGTAATTGCAAATAAAACATCGCCGTGTTCAAACGACTTAGAACCAGATTTAGTGCGTGAAACACAAGTATCAAACCAAATATGATAGGTAGTGTAAATCTCGCCATACCGAACACACGGTGTGCCTTCTTCTGTAAGCTCTTCACGCTTAATCCCAGAACCCCTGTACATATCTGTTGCAATTTCCCCCAACGTCTTCCACTCCACCTCATCGCCAAACGTCAACAACTTGTCCCGATAATACGCATACTGCTTCTTCCTTGCTGTAAGCTCTGCTGTAAGCGCTTCTATAAGCGCTGTGAAGGTGTCTAGGATGCGCACAATTTCTTGTTGGATCGGGAGCGGGGGGAGGGGGATTTTGAAACTCCGAATTATTTTTGCATTAATATTTGTCTGCGAACCTTGTCCAAGCTCTTTAAGTTCTAAATACTTATGAGTAAGCCAATAATAAACATAGCGATACATTGCCTTGCTTTCATCTACTTGAAGATTGCAACAGGCTTGGTTCGTTGTTAAAGGAATTTTGTTGATTGCAACCTTTGCGGCGGTTGCTCCATACATCGCTACAATTACACAGTTTTTAGGTATCCAATTTGTGGAAGAATTCTTAAAACCTATTTCTGTGATTTTTATATCTGTATCTTTGATATCACGCCAGTCAACTTCCTGAGTTCTTAGCCAAGGAATATCGCCATCGTAATAATCACTTCTTGCGGTGTTTGGCGTGCCACCTGAAGAAATTTTTATGCATATACTCTCGATCGCCTTCCACGCCACCCCCTCAGGGCACAGCTGTGCAATCAACTTTTGCAATGTACTCACACCTCTTCACCGCCTTTCTCAACGAGTTTTCTCAACGAGTTTTCTCACCACTTTGTCCATGCAATCTCAACCGATGAAGAACTTTCCTGAAAAATATCGCACATAAAAAGAAATGCAAAAAAGACTAACGTTTCCCCAAAAAACCATCCCTCACCGATGTATCCGCTTTATACGAAACACGATGTGCATACCGCCACCGTATTGGGCAAAAGTCCCTTTGCTTGCTCGTAAAATAGAGCGGTCTGCATCGATGTTTGTCATCCGTGTTTCGTATCCCCTGTTGACATTGTTTTCGCATTAGGTTGCAAGAAATTGTAGCACCAATGAAGTCACAAAAATATTGAGTAGCGCCAACGGAAGCAGTACTTTCCACGCAAAACTCATCAATTGATCGACCCGAATGCGGGGCAATGTGCCACGAATCCAAATCAAGAAAAACACGACGACACAAAATTTCAGCCCAAACCACACAATCTCAGGGACGACGTCCCACGCCGGAAAGGGGGCGTGCCATCCACCCAAAAACAACACCGTCGTCAATGTCGCCATCGCAAACACGTACACATACTCCGCCAACATAAAAAATGCAAAGCGAAATCCACTGTACTCTACGTGATACCCCGCCACGAGCTCTGACTCCGCTTCTGGCAAATCAAAAGGCGTGCGATTTAACTCCGCCACGGAGGCGATCAAAAAAATGACGAAGGCGACGCATTGCGGAAAAATGTGCCAATTCCAAAAGTAGCCATCTTGGGCCACGACGATGTCTCGCAAACTTAAACTGCCAGTTAACAAAACAACCCCGACGACGGACAACAACAACGGCACTTCATAGGAAATCATTTGTGCGGCGGCACGCATGCCCCCCATTAGCGCATATTTGCTGTTGGATGCCCAACCGCCTACGACAATGCCCAGTGTGGAGATGCTGCTAATCGCAATCATGTACAACAAGCCGATGTTGAAGTCGGCAACATACAAATCCGAGGTGTACGGCAGCGCAACCAACACGACAAACGCCGGTACAAAGGCGATCGCAGGCGCGAGGATAAACAACCCCCGATCGGCCCGCGCGGGAATGACATCTTCTTTGATCAGCAGTTTGAACACGTCTGCCACCGTTTGGAGCAAGCCGAGCGGACCGACGCGGTTTGGGCCGATGCGCAGTTGCATCCAACCTAAAATTTTGCGTTCAAAATAGATCGCATACGTCACAAAGCCGAGTACGATTGCCATGAGCAGTCCACTCACGAGCAACATTTGCCCCGCCGTATGCCATGAAAACGTATCGTGAAAATACGTCTGCATCACGCATCGACCTCCCCGACGACAATGTCGATGGCTCCGAGAATCGTCACCAAGTTGGTCATGGATTCCCCGATAAGCAATTTCGGTAAAATTTGCAAATTCACAAACGACGGCCGGCGAAACTTAAGGCGATACGGCTTGTCTTTGCCTTTGGAAACAAGGTAACAGCCGATCTCCCCGCGTGGCGATTCAATGGCGACATAAATTTCTCCTTCGGGCGGGCGGACGATACGAGGCACTTTTCCCATAATTTCTCCGCCTTCTGGGAAGATGCGCATCGCTTGTTCGAGAATATGTAATGATTGGGCGATTTCTGCCAACCGTACGGTATAGCGCGCATAGCAATCGCCCGTCTGCGCCACAGGGATGTCAAAATCAAACTGCGGGTACAAACTGTACGGCTGTATTTTGCGCAAATCCCATGCCACCCCCGTACACCGCAAGTTTGCCCCACTGAGGCCATAAGCAAGCGCAGTCGCCGCATCGTACGTCCCGATTCCTTTGAGGCGTGCAAGGACGAGCTCATTTCCAGAGACGAGGTCGTGATACTGCTGGAGCTGTTTGCGCATGTACGGGATAAAATCACGGACTTTTTCTAGCCAGCCGGGCGGTGCATCCCACTTTACCCCCCCGATGCGCATATAAAAATACGTCAACCGCGCCCCGCACAACTCATTAAATAAGTTTATAATCGTTTCCCGATCGCGAAACGCATACAAAAAAGGACTCATCGCTCCGATATCCAACAAATACGTGCCCCACCACACGAGATGCGAGGCAATGCGTTGCAACTCCATCACGATAAGCCGTAAAAATTCTGCCCGTGGGGGGATTTCGAGCTGCATCAATTTCTCCACCGTATGACATAACACGTAATTGTTCGTCATCGCAGAAACGTAATCCATCCGATCGGTGTACGGAATAATTTGTGTATACGTTAAGTTTTCTGCTAATTTCTCCGTCCCACGATGCAAGTAACCCATGACGGGTGTCGCATCCGTAATCACTTCGCCATCTAGCGTGACGACGATGCGAAATACGCCATGTGTACTCGGATGTTGGGGGCCAACGTTTAATAACAATTCTTCTGTACGTAACGCCACCGTCACACCTCCGGGTCGTGTGGTTCATAATTTTTGCGTAAGGGGTGCCCGACCCATTCATCGGACATCATAATGCGGCGCAAATCGGGGTGCCCCCCAAACGTAACGCCCAATAAATCATAAATTTCTCGCTCGTTCCAGTTGGCGGTTTCCCATAGGGGGGTCAGTGACGGCATCGTTTCCGTCTCCAAGGGCACGTGCACTTTGAGGCAAACGTGTTGGAGGGTCGTCGTATTCGTGAGGTGATAGACGACTTCGATGTGCGTTTCAAGGTCTACACCGGATACGTTGCGCAAATAGTTCATCGCCACCTGGGGATGTTGTTTAAGCAATTGGGCGACGCCAAAAGCGTGCGCTGCGCCAACGGTGATCGTGACGAGGCCATCGGGGGCATTGACGACCGTTGGACAGATGAAGCAATCCGCTGAAAAAGACGCTTCAAGCAGCGTGCCGAGGTGATCCACCCAAGACACCGTCTGTTGTTCCATTGCTTTACGTCACCTTCTTTCCTGTCTTGGCTTCGAGTCGGATTTTGTGTTGTAGCTTGTTGATCCCATAGATGAGTGCCGCAGGATTCGGTGGACAGCCTGGGATGTAGATGTCCACAGGGACGATCTGATCGACGCCTTTGATCACGGCATACGATTTCACATAGGGGCCTCCTGCCGTTGCACACGACCCCATGGCGATCACCCATTTGGGATCGGGCATCTGATCGTAGAGTTTGCGCAACAACGGCCCCATTTTCTTCGTCACCGTGCCTGCGACGATCATGCAATCCGACTGCCGCGGGGAAGTGCGCATGATGACGCCGAACCGATCGAGATCGTAGTGGGATGCCCCTGTGCCCATCATCTCGATGGCACAACACGCCAAACCAAATGTCAAGGGCCACAATGAATTGCTGCGTGCCCATCCTTTGAGTTGTTCTAGTGTCGTCAAAAATACGTTCCGTTGCATTTCTTCGTATTCTTCTGGACGCACACGGGTCAAATCGAGTTCCATTGGAGCACCTTCTTCCGCCATGCATAGACGAGTCCCACGCCCAACATCGCCAAAAATACGTACATCTCTATTGTGGCAAACCACCCGAGTTGGGTATACGCCACTGCCCATGGCAAAAGAAACACCACTTCTACGTCAAAGAGGACGAACAACAACGCATACAAATAGTAGCGCACGTGAAATTTGACTTGTGCCGTACCGATCGCTTCGTTCCCACTTTCATACGTCGATTGTTTTTGGGCATTGGGTTTGTGTGGGCGCAACCACTTGCCGATCGTGAGTGCTCCCACAACGAGCAGGGTCGCCACCGCAGCAAAAAACAAGACGAATACGTATGCTTGGGTGTCTTGAGTCATCTTACCTCTCCTCCTTAGACGTTTGGGACGCGTATAGAAAGGTCAAAATCGCCAAGAGTACGCTTCTTGACGATTCGTGGGGGGGGAGTTACCGTTGGGCTTGAGAGACATCCATGCGCAACAACGCACGCGCGAGTGCACGTTCTGCACGCGCATAATCCAGTTGTTCCGTTTTGGTTTGTTGCAATCGTTGTTCTGCCCGTGTCTTTGCACGTTGGGCGCGATTTGCATCAATTTGTTCGGGCAGTTCTGCACTTTCGGCTAAGATCACGACACGATCGCCATTGACTTCTAGAAATCCACCGTGTACCGCATATACTTCTGTCTTTGCATTTTCCGTTTTGACGAGCACCGGTCCGATACGAAGCGGAGTAACAAGCGGAACGTGTTGTGGCAAAATGCCGAGTTCCCCTTCTGCACCCTTAACCGACACCATGTGTACGCGCTGGCTCACGAGTTTTTTTTCTGGCGTGACAATCTCTAGCAATAAATCGTTTTTTGTTCCGCCACTCATAACGTTTTCGCCTTCTCGATCGCATCTTCGATCGTGCCCACGTATAAAAAGGCGGCCTCAGGCAAATGGTCGTATTTCCCTTCTAAAATTGCTTTGAAACTACGCACGGTTTCTTTGACGGGTACATATTTCCCAGGTTGTCCCGTAAACTGTTCTGCGACGTGGAAACTTTGCGACAAAAATCGTTGGATACGCCGCGCACGCCCTACGGTCACTTTGTCTTCATCAGAAAGTTCATCCATCCCTAAAATTGCAATAATGTCTTGCAATTCTTTATACCGTTGAAGCAACCGCTTGACTCCTTGGGCAACGTCATAATGTTCTTGTCCGACGATTTCAGGGGCGAGAATACGGGAGCTCGAGGCGAGCGGATCGACCGCAGGATAAATGCCCAATTCTGAAATTTTGCGTTCCAAGTTTGTCGTTGCATCCAAATGGGCGAACGTCGTGGCAGGCGCAGGGTCGGTGTAGTCATCCGCTGGCACATAAATCGCCTGTATAGAAGTAACCGATCCTTTTTGCGTAGAGGTGATGCGCTCTTGCAACTGCCCCATCTCGGTGGCGAGTGTCGGCTGATACCCGACCGCAGAAGGCATCCGTCCAAGTAACGCGGAGACTTCCGAGCCTGCTTGGGTAAAGCGAAAAATATTGTCTACGAACAACAACACGTCGCGTCCTTCTTCATCTCGGAAAAATTCTGCCATCGTCAATCCCGCAAGTGCAACGCGGAGGCGCGCCCCAGGTGGCTCGTTCATTTGACCGAACACCATGGATGTTTTGGAGATGACCCCAGACTCGCGCATCTCATGGTACAAGTCATTGCCTTCCCGTGTCCGTTCTCCGACACCGGCAAATACAGAAATCCCACCGTGCTCTTGGGCAATGTTGTTGATCAATTCTTGGATTAATACCGTTTTTCCGACACCCGCTCCGCCAAACAGTCCGATTTTTCCTCCTTTGGCATACGGGGCTAAGAGGTCGATGACTTTAATCCCTGTTTCCAAAATTTCGGCTTGTGTCGAAAGCTGTGCGAACGCAGGGGCTGCACGATGGATCGGCAACGTTTTTTCGCGACTGACTTCGCCTGCTTCATCGATCGGGTCGCCAAGCACGTTAAAAACACGCCCCAATGTGACTGCTCCCACAGGCACTGCGATCGGCAAGCGCGTATCGACGGCCTCGCCTCCACGCACCAAACCGTCCGTCGATGACATGGCTATCGTGCGCACCACATTGTCTCCCAGATGGACAGCGACTTCTGCGGTAATCGGGTGAGTCGTTTGTTGTGGGCGGTATAATTTGATCGCATTGAAAATTTCGGGTAGTTGACCGTGGTCGAATTCCACGTCTACGACCGGCCCGAGCACTTGCACGATGCGTCCTTTGTTCATACGAACCTCCTTAGACAGGTTACTGGGCATTGGCGCCAGCGACAATTTCGGTAATTTCTTGGGTGATGGACGCCTGACGGGCACGGTTATACAGTAAAGTGAGCTCTTGAATGAATTTCGTCGCATTTTTCGTTGCATTGCTCATCGCTGTCATGCGCGCCCCAAATTCACTCGCTTTTGCCTCTAACAATGCGGTATACATCATCGTTTCGGCATAGCGGGGCAATAAAAGCGCAAGTACACGTTCTGCGGACGGTTCAAACTCATAACTCGCTGTTTTTTTGGCGGTGAGCTGTGACGGATCGATGGGGAGCAACGTCTTTTCTACGGGTTGTTGCGAGATCACCGAGACAAATTCATTGTATACGAGTACGAGTTGATCGATGTTCCCTTGTTCATAGCGACTGACCGCATACGAAGCGATCGTTTTGAGATCTCCGAATACAGGGAAATCGCCGACCCCTATGAGGTCCATCGCAGCGGTTTGGTTGTTGCGCTTAAAAAAATCGCGTCCTTTTCGTCCGACGACATACACTTCCACGGATTTACCTGCAGCTTGTTGCTGCAATACCGTTGCTTGCATCATGCGCAATAGGTTGGCATTGTATCCGCCAGCAAGCCCACGATCCGAGGTGACCACGAAGTATCCGATGTTGCGAACGGGGCGTTGTTGGAGCATGGGATGCCCGATCGTGCCCCCTTGGGCAATGGATTCGATGACTTGGCGCATCATCTGGGCGTATGGACGGGCGGCTTGTGCTGCATTTTGGGCACGCTTGAGTCGCGCTGCTGCGATCATTTCCATCGCTTTGGTAATTTGTTTCGTATTTTGGATGCTTTTAATTTGGCGTTTGATTTCGCGCATGCCTTTTGCCATAAGTCGTGTCCTCGCTCCCCTAGACGGATGGACGAAACAAGCGTTTGCACTGTTTGACGGCTTCGGTAATGTGATTTTCTGTTTCCGCTGTCAAATCTTTCGTATCACGAATCGTATCAAAAATATGACGTGCGTTCGTGTCGATGTACTGGTGCAACTCTTTTTCAAAACGCAAGACGTCTTTGAGCAAAATGTCATCCAAAAACCCTTTGGTCGCAATATAAATACTGACGACTTGTTTTTCGACCGGCATCGGTTGGTTGATGCCTTGTTTGAGAATTTCGGTCGTGCGTGCACCGCGGGTCAAGCGCGCTTGGGTGGACTTGTCTAAATCCGAACCAAACTGCGCAAAGGCTGCGAGCTCACGGTATTGCGCTAGGTCTAACCGCAACGTTCCCGCTACTTTTTTCATGGCTTTGATTTGGGCAGACCCACCCACACGGGAGACAGAAATCCCTGTATTCACGGCGGGACGCTGCCCTGCATAGAACAAATCGGCTTCGAGGAAAATTTGACCGTCGGTAATGGAAATGACGTTCGTAGGGATGTATGCAGAGACGTCCGACGCTTGCGTCTCAATGAACGGCAACGCCGTCAATGAACCGCCCCCGAGTTTGTCACTGAGCTTGGCCGCACGTTCTAACAGACGCGAATGCAAATAAAAAACATCCCCTGGATAGGCTTCGCGTCCTGGAGGTCTGCGCAACAGCAAAGAAAGCTCCCGATACGCTGCCGCCTGCTTGGACAAATCATCATAAATGATCAACACGTGCTTGCCTTGGTACATAAAATGCTCGCCCATCGCACAGCCGGCATACGGCGCCAGCCACAGCAAAGGAGCGGGGTCGGATGCACCCGCATTCACCACGATCGTATATTCTAACGCCTGATTGCGCCGTAGCGTCTCGACGACTTGTGCGACGGTCGATTGCTTTTGGCCGATGGCGACATAAATGCACAGCACACCGTTGCCCCGTTGATTGATGATCGTATCGATCGCAATGGCGGTTTTGCCCGTTTGTCTGTCGCCAATAATGAGCTCGCGTTGTCCGCGACCGATCGGAATCATCGCGTCTATCGCTTTGATCCCCGTTTGCATCGGTTCATGTACGGATTTGCGTGCGATCACACCTGGTGCCATCGATTCCACTGCACGCGTTTCGGTCGTGGCGATCGGTCCTTTTCCGTCGATGGGCTGTCCGAGTGGATTGACGACGCGCCCGAGCAACGCATCCCCTACGGGAACTTCCATAATCCGCTTTGTGCGCGTGACCCGCTGCCCCTCCTTGATCGACTGATACGGCCCCAAAATCACGATCCCGACGTTGTCTTCTTCAAGGTTGAACGCATACCCGACAGAACCGTTCTCAAATTCCAACAATTCGCCCGCCATGACGCTAGAAAGCCCGTGTGCGCGTGCGATCCCATCCCCGACTTGGATGACCGTACCGACTTCTAAGACGTACGCATCACTCTGGTATTCTTTGATCTGTTCTTTCAGTAACACACTAATTTCTTCAGGTCGAATACTCAACGATCGATCCCTCCTACCTTGCTCATAATTGAACGTGTTTCGTCTTACATAAATTGCTGTTGGAGGTGTTTTAACTTTGTCGCAAGACTGCCGTCGTACAGCTGATCGTGCATACGCACACGGATACCGCCAAGCAACGTAGGGTCGACGGTCGTAGATGCGGAAACCTCTTGTTTTGTATGCCGTGCAAATGCGTCGGCAATTTCTTGCTGTTGGGCGCGAGACAGCTCGAATGCGGACGTGATGTGGATACGTGCCCTACCGATGTGTTTGTCGGCAATGTGCCGGTAGGCTTCATACACGTCTGGAAGCAATTGCACCCTGCCACGTGCGATGAGCAACAACACGATGTGCAACACGAGTGCATGCGTACGCCCCTCAAAAACATGGTTGATGGTGCGCAGTTTCGTGGAAAGCGCAATTTGGGGATGACCCAAAAATGCGTACACTTTCTCATCTAGCGCACCCAAGGTCGCTTGTAACTGTTGTTCGATTTCTGTCACGACGTCTTGCTCTCTGGCAAGCAGAAACAATGCTTTGGCATACCGTTTTGCGACGATCGTTTGCCCTATCATCGCAATTTTACCTCACGCAATAAATTTTCTACTAACGTGCGTTGTGACTTTGCATCGATTTCTTTTTCGATCAATTTTGTGGCAATCAAAATGGCGAGTTGTCCGACTTGTTGGCGCACGTCGTCGATCGCTTGCGATTTTTCACGCACGATATCCAGCAAAGCATCCTGTTGGATCCGCTTCGCCTCTGTCTTGGCTTCTTCGATCATTTGCTCGGTCAATTTTGCTGTCGTCATCGTCGCCTGTTCTTTGAGCTGGGCGACTTCCATGCGTGCTGCTTCGAGCAGTTGCCGTTGTTGTTCGAGAAGCTTGGCTGCTTCTTGGCGACTCGTTTCGGCTTGTTGGAGATCGGCTAAGACGATTTGTTTGCGTTGCTCCATGATCCCAAACAACGGACCAAACGCATACTTGTTTAGTAGAAAGTACAAAATCCCGAAGGCAATCATCGCGTACACGAGCGATTCCCAATGGAACGTCACGCCACATTCCCCCTTTGCCCGAAAAATGACTCCGTGTATATCCGCTTATTTATCCAGCGCGACCTAAGAAAATAAAAGCCAATACGACACCAATGATCGGCACGGCTTCTACGAGCGCAATCCCGATAAACATCGTCGTTTGCAGTGTGCTTTTCAACTCGGGTTGACGGGCGATGCCTTCTACGGTTTTACTCACGATCATTCCGTTCCCAAGCCCTGCTCCCAATGCGGACAACCCAATCGCAATCCCTGCTGCTACCAATGCATAATCTGCCATGATATAATCCTCCTCATCATATTTTGTCGACGCAATGTTCGACGCTACCTGTTGTCAAGTCACAAATGATCAGCAAACCTCTGCTTTATTTCTTAATGGTCGTGGGACTTGTCTAATTTTTGGGACAAATACACCATGGTCAAGATAACAAAAATAAAAGACTGTATCGCTCCAACGAACACCGAGAAACCTTGCCAAACCACCAAACCAAAAATTCCAAATACGCCGACCTTAATCAGGACAGAAATCAACACTTCTCCCGCAAAGATATTGCCGTACAGACGCAAGCCGAGCGTGAGAAAATTGGCAAACTGCTCAATCACATGAATCGGAAAAAACGCAGCATGTGGTTGAAAATAATGCTTAAAATAAGATCGACGATTTCGCGTAATCCCCATCGTATGCACCAGTAGGATCGTAATGAGTGCCAGCCCCATCGTCACAGAGGCATCTGCTGTCGGCGATTTCCACCATACGAGTTCTGCGTGTGGATGTGCTTTGCCACTGGCTACGTCTTTGGCGAGCTTCTCCGTCACGGAGACGATTTCTTGGCCAAAAATAGAAAACGGCTCGTCATGTTTTGTGACGATCGCAAACGGCAATCCCAACACGTTCGCAACGAAGAGAAACATGATGAACGTCATCCCCAGCGCAACAAACTTCTTCCCGATGTGCATCTCCATCGTACTCGCAATCGTATTGCGAATAAACTCTACGACCCATTCCATGAAGTTCTGAAGCTTGCCTGGCGATGCGATCGACAACGAACGTACAGACAAGCGCGCCAGCACAAACACGATCAAACACGTAACCGTAATCATGAAAATCGCAGCGAGATCAATCGACAATCCCGCCCACTCTATCCTCGGCGATTCATGCATGTGTGTGTTCTCCCTCCCTTCTGAGACGCCCGTTTTTCCATCCGACTACGCCGAAACAGACGTGATATGCGATGTACCCTCCACCAACCGACCGCCAATCGAGCCACAACGGAAACGCAAACGCCAGCCATACTGCCAAGCCAAGTACTGCCAACCGTGGCAAAAAACCAAGGCTTCTTGGCAGTGACGATGCGTGCGAGATCGCCAATCGCCACAACAACAGCTGCGTGTTGCACAACCCTGCGACACACCCCAAGGCAAATCCAAGCACCACAGGCTTCCATACGTCGAAAAAAGCCATCCCCGTACTCGCAAACACAACGATGGCGACGATCGTACTCATCTGGCGGTTGATCTGCTGTGCACTCATCGGAGCTCCTTATGTAGGGACCACACCCTC
>JAULZZ010000147.1:0-33945 GCA_032117095.1 Paenibacillus sp. | reverse complement strand
CCCTTGGGCTTGTCGTGTGTTCCCTTGGGCTTGTCGTGTGTTCCCTTGGGCTTGTCGTGTGTTCCCTTGGGCTTGTCGTGTGTTCCCTTGGGCTTGTCGTGTGTTCCCTTGGGCTTGTCGTGTGTTCTCTTGGGCTTGCCGTGTGTTCTCTTGGGCTGATTGTATTCTCTTTGGTTGAATGTAGTGACAAGAATGCGACTACGACAACCATGCTTGCCATACGGCTTCCTCGTCGAGGATAGGGATGCCAAGTTGTTGCGCTTTTTCTTTTTTACTGCCTGCTTTTTCGCCGCAGATGACAAAATGTGTCTTTTTCGTGACGGCAGGCGCAACGGTTGCCCCACAGCGACGCAATTTTTCGGTTGCTTCTTCGCGTGTAAGGTTGGTGAGTGTTCCTGTAATCACGACTGTTTTTCCATAAAATGGGGAATGCTTGGCTTCATCCGTAGTAGGCGATGCGAGGGGCACGCTTTGTTGGGGACACACACCGCTGGCAAACAGACGGGTGAGCATATTTTGATGCAGGGGATCTGCAAAATACGCCACAATGCTTTGGGCGACGACATCGCCGACCTCTTCGAGTGTCTGCAGTTGGGCGACGCTGGCGTGTTGCAACGCCTCAAACGTGCCAAAATGGCGGGCGAGCATGCGTGCTGTCGTTTTGCCTACATGTGGCATGCCGAGGGCGTAGATGAACGAATCGAGCGCACAACGCTTGGATTTTTCGATCGCCTCATACAAGTTTTGCGCTTTGCGTACGCCAAAGCGGGGCAACGCAGACAGCTGTTCATACGTGATGTCATACAAGTCCGCCACGTCCCGTACAGCACACGCATCATACAGCAGAGCAGCCGTTTTTTCGCTAAAAGAGGCAATGTCTAGAGCATCACGCGAGGAAAAATGGACGATTCGCGCAATGACTTGCGGTTTGCATGCCAACACATTCGGACAATACACATGGACACCACGCCACGCCAATGGCGTATGACAAGCGGGGCATTGTGTCGGCGGTTCGATGTCTTCGTTTTCTTTTGTATCAGCGGACAAGTCATCAAGGGGGGCACAGCCGATGATTTCAGGGATGACATCGTTGGCTCTGCGGAGCAGGACGGTTTTCCCTATGGCATGTACAAGCCCTTTGCGGAGGATGTCGTCCATGTTGTTGAGCGTACAATACTGTACAGTCACCCCATCGACGTCTACGGGATCGAGCTGTGCCAGAGGCGTTAATTTTCCTGTCCGTCCCACGTTCCAAATCACCTGTCGCAACACCGTTTCGACTACGGTCGCTTCAAATTTGAATGCAATAGCCCAACGAGGAAACTTATCTGTATAGCCGAGAATGCGTCGCAGTTTCAAATCGGTGATTTTTATGACGGCCCCATCAATGACTTCATCGAGGGCATGACGTTGTTGTTGGAGCGAGGCAAGTTGTGCGATGACCGCTTCCATCGTGTCACACATCGGGGCATACTCGTGCACGTGAAACCGTTGGGTGCGCAAAAATCCGACCATTTCCTCATGGGATGTCCACGAGAAGGACGGTTGCGCATAGCCGACATGATAAATATACGCATCGAGTTTGCGCTGTGCGGTAATGGCGGGGTTGAGATTGCGCAAAGCGCCCGCGGCAGCATTGCGTGTATTTTTGAGCGGTTCGTCTACGGTGGCGTTGTAGGCGTCAAGCGTAGAACGTTTCATTAACGCTTCTCCTTGTACTTCTACGAGGCCAGCGGTGTACGGAATGGTCGTGGGAATCGAGCGAATCGTCCGCACTTGGGCGAGAATCGATTCCCCGATGAGCCCATTGCCGCGGGTGGCTGCTTGCACGAGTACGCCGTTTTCGTACGTCAAATTGATCGTTAAACCGTCAAATTTCAGTTCGAGTGCATACGACAGAGGAGCGAGAGGTTCGTCCGGATGGAGGGCGGCATATTCATTGAGTTTTCTTTGCACACGTTGTTCCCACGCATACAGTGCTGAAAATTGTTGCGCTTTGTCCAAACTCCACAATCTTGCCCGATGGGTGTGGGGAACAAATTCGGTGAGAATGTCCCCGCCGACCCTCTGCGTGGGAGAATGAGGCAACGTGACGCCGGTTTGGTTTTCGAGGGCGACCAGCTGATCGTACAACGCATCATAGTCGGCATCGGCGATCGTGGGGTGATGTAATGTATAATAGGAATAATTGTGCGCATTTAGCGTGTCGACGAGTTGCTGCATCGTTTCGAGGTCGTTCACCGCAGGCATCCTCCCTTCCTAAAGAAAAAAACAGACGAAAAACCCGACACTGCGGTTACACTTTGCGCAACGGGGCGTATGAGGCGAGTAACTTTTTCGTCCCATAGGGAGCGCCAAACGCAATCGTAAGTGTACGTTGAGTCCCTTCGCCTTCGATCGCTTGAACGACCCCTTCCAAAAACGTCGTATGGTGCACGCGATCGCCGACAATGAGGGAGAGATGGGCAACATTCCCGCCTACAAAGGAAGAATTTTGCGGTTTATCTGGGGAGGACGTTGACGGCGTCACGGCTGTGCGTGTCAAAGCGGGGCTCGGCGATCGTTTTAGCGTCATACGATACGCTTTTTCGATATACGGTGCAGGAATTTCATCCAAAAAACGAGACGGACGATTGAACATTTTTTGCCCATAGAGCAAGCGACTTTGCGCCGAAGTCATACACAGCAGCTGTTGTGCACGGGTAATGCCGACATACGCCAAACGTCGTTCTTCTTCGAGCAACTGGGAAGAGGACACACTACGGCTACTCGGAAAAATGTTTTCTTCCATCCCGACCATGAACACAACAGGAAACTCCAACCCTTTGGCACTGTGTAACGTCATCAAGACAACGGCTTCGGGAGCAGTCGTTTCGGCTGTTTCTAAGGCATCGATGTCGGCCACCAAGGCGAGCTCCGATAAAAACGTCGTCAACAGCGGTTCTTCATAACTTTTATCGAATTTCATCGTGACGGATAAAAACTCGTCAATGTTTTCGAGGCGGGATTTGGATTCTAGCGTGTTTTCATGGAGCAAGGCGTCACGGTATCCGGTGTCTGCGAGTATTTTTTTTGTTAATTCCGTGACTGAGCGCAGTGAACCTTGTTCGTGCAACGTCTTGATTTGGCGATACAACGTCGTGAGTGTTGCCAGCATTTTCGCTTGGACGGCAACCAACCCGATTTTGCCCATCATGGCAAACAACGATACCCCATGTACTGTCGCCGCTTCGCGTAGTTTCTCGAGTGTCGTATCGCCGATGCCACGCCGCGGGACATTGATGATGCGTTCAAAAGCCAAATCATCATCAGGGTTCGCAATCAGACGCAAATAGGCGATGATGTCTTTGATTTCTTTGCGATCGTAAAATTTGATGCCCCCTACCATCTGATACGGGATGCCCGCACTGCGCAAGCCATCTTCGACAATCCTCGACTGCGCATTCGTACGGTACAAAATCGCATGGTCCGCATACGTATGTTGTTGTTGGCGGATGTGTGCTTGGATGTGGTCGATGAGGAAGGCCACTTCATCTTCTTCGTTGAACGCTTCGTACCGTTGGATTTTTTTGCCAGCCGCTTGGTTGGTGCGCAACGTTTTTGGGGTGCGATCGCTGTTGTGTTGGATGACGGCATTGGCTGCATGGAGAATGTTCGCTGTGGAGCGATAATTTTGTTCGAGAATGATGCGTTGTGCGGCGGGATAATCCCGCATAAAGTTCAAAATGTTCCCAATGTCTGCGCCCCGCCACCCGTAAATCGACTGATCTGCATCGCCGACGACACAAATGTTGTGGTGCCCAGAGGCGAGCAAGTGGCACAGACGGTATTGTGCGGTGTTCGTGTCTTGGTATTCATCGACATGAATGTACCGAAACAGCTGTTGGTACGTATGCAATACGTCGGGATGCTGCTCAAAAAGCATAATCGTCAAGGCGATGAGGTCGTCAAAGTCGACGGATTGATTTGCACGCAGTCGTTTTTCGTATTCCGTATAGAGTAAACTGATGCGTTGTTGTGCGTAGTTGGTATTTTTTTTGGCAAACGCGCGACTGTCGCACAGTTCATTTTTGGCAGCACTAATCGCCCCGAGTACGCTACGCGGTTCGAGTTGCTTTGCGTCGATGTTGAGGTCTTTCATGCACGATTTGATGACGGAAAGCTGGTCGCTCCCATCGAGAATCGTAAACGACGAAGAATAGCCCAAACGATCGATATCCCGTCGCAACACCCGTACGCACATGGCGTGAAACGTCAGCACCCACATCGCCGTCGTCGGCAGGGGGACGAGTTGTTCGATGCGTGTTTTCATTTCACGTGCCGCTTTATTCGTAAATGTGATCGCCAAAATGTGGCGAGGATGCACTTGGTTTTCGATTAAATAGGCAATACGGTGTGTCAGCACACGTGTTTTCCCACTGCCTGCCCCCGCTAAAATAAGGAGGGGCCCTTCTGTACACCGCACGGCATCTTGTTGTTCTTTATTGAGGGTGGCTAAACGTGCGGCCATCGCGGTCATCGTCAAGGCATCCCTTTCTCATTGGCAGTATTTGTACGGTCGAGCAACGTTTGTACTTCGGACAACGTCGGCAATGCAGGGATCGCACCGCGCCGCGTCGTGGCCAGTGCACCGACAGCATTGGCAAATTGCAGTGTTGCTACAGACAACGTATCATCATCAAAGTAAGACGTGATGGTTTGGGGAGTGACGGAGGCCATGGCTATCCGATACAGCAACCCCCCCACGAAGCCGTCGCCTGCGCCTGTTGCATCGATCGCCTGTACCGCAAAGCCAGGCACAAAGATGTCATGTTGTGCTGTGAACAAGCGACACCCGCGACTGCCGAGTGTGACGACGACGACCCGTGGTCCGTGCGCCAAAATCGTTTGCACCCCAAGCGCAATGTCTGTTTCATCCGTGAGAAATACGACCTCTTCTTCACTGAGTTTTACGAGGTGCGCATGCTCCATGAGGTCCAAGATAAGATGGCGTGCGCCAATGGCATCGGGCCACAAGTTCAGACGAACGTTGGGGTCATAGGAGATGAGCGCACCGCATTTGTGCGCACGTGCAACGGCACTGCGTGTCGCTTGTCTGCTCGGCTCAGAGACGAGCGAGACGGAACCAAAATGGAAAATAGAAGCATCGGCAACCATCGCTTCGGTCACTTCTTCGGCACGGATCATCATATCTGCGGCAGGACTGCGGTAGAACAGAAAATCGCGTTCTCCATCTGCACGCAAACTCACGAAGGCAAGACCTGTTCGGGCATCGGGTGTACGCAACAACGTTTGTGCGACGTCAACGCCTTCGTTTGCAAGCGTTTGGTGCAGAAAATCTCCAAAAGCATCTTGACCGACTTTACTAATCATCCGTGCCCGTCCACCAAGACGAGAAATTGCACAAGCCACGTTGGCAGGCGCCCCTCCAGCGACCCGATGAAAAGTCGGGACATCGGACAAATGCAAGCCATTCGTACTCGGAACAAAGTCGATGAGCAACTCACCAAAAGAGACGACGGGGGACAAATGTTCGGGTAATGAAACCATGAATAGACTCCTTTTTTAGGGAAAAATAGTGTGAAATACACGCGTGTGCAACGGGGCATGCCCCCCCAAAAACACCGCACCGTCACATCAGAAACGACAAAATATACGTATATCATATCAATTTTACGTGACAGTGACAAACGAAGCGAAATGTCGATGGAACACGCCGGTAACACCTTTGGTGCACAGCGAGGACGTCCATGCGGAGGTACCGTTTCAATTGTGGGGGCGATGGGCAACATGCTAAAATAACATACGATACGGCTTGACGATTTTACGGTACTTTATTCCACGTTTGAAGGGAGCATGAACATGAAACTGGGTGTTTTTACAGTATTGTTCGGTCAACAGTCTTTTACGGAAATGTTGGACACGGTCGCTGCAGCGGGACTAGATGCGGTGGAACTGGGCGCAGGAGGATATCCAGGGAAAGCGCATTGCAATCCTGCGCAGTTGTTGCACAATGAAGGTGCCCAAAAGCAATTTCTTAATGAAATTCATCGTCGCGGGCTGACGATCAGTGCATTGAGTGCCCATGCGAACCCGCTTCATCCCCAAAAGCACATCGCCCAACCGTTTCATGACGAGTTGATTCAGGCGATCGATTTGGCGCAGCAGCTCGGTGTCGCCGTCGTCAACACATTTTCGGGGTGTCCAGGCGATCACGAAGGCGCACTGCATCCGAATTGGCCAGTCGCCCCGTGGCCGCACGATTTTCAAGAGGTGTTGCGCTGGCAGTGGGAAGAGAAGTTGATCCCATACTGGCGGGATGTCGCCAAATATGCGGCGGATCGGCAGGTGAAAATTGCGCTCGAATTGCATGGCGGATTTTCTGTACATACGCCAGCGACGTTGTTGCGCTTACGCGAGGCAGTGGGCGACAACATTGGGGCAAATTTGGACCCGAGTCATCTGTGGTGGCAAGGGATTGATCCCGTCCAAGCGATTCGCATATTAGGGAGAGAGCAAGCCATTTTCCACTTCCACGCCAAAGATACGTCATTTGAACCGACGAATATGAACCGCTACGGCATCACAGACATGCAATCGTACGGCAACATGTTCGAACGGGCATGGCAGTTTCGGACGGTTGGCTTCGGACATGCGCTCAAAGAGTGGGCAGAGATGGTATCGGCGTTGCGGCTCGTCGGATACGACCATGTCATTTCGATTGAACATGAAGATGGGCTGATGTCTGTTGGCGAAGGCTTTTCTAAGGCGGTCGCACATTTACAACAAGTGCTCATTCGTGAACCGCTCGGCGAAGCGTGGTGGATATGAGGGTTCTCCTGCATACGAGCCCATTAGTAAAACCATAAAAACAGAACAATGCCTTCTGTGGGGATGTTTTCAATATGAGATGCATAGGACGAGAAATTTTTCACATGGTTCACGCTGTTGGTGCATGACGGGCGAGACGGATGGCGCAAACGAAACGCATCTTTAAAAAAGCAGTACAATTTGCAAGACGACCGTGTCCAAATCCCTCTGGGCATGGTCGTCTTTTTTTAATGCGCTGTTCTCTTGGTTACTTCACAGACTACTACGAAACACGGTTTAAATACAGTAATCCTATTTGATTAAAAATTACTGTGATTTCTTGTGAAATGGGCCCCTTGGTATGGACGTTTTTAATCCGTGTTTAGTATATAAACCATGTTACAACGATTGCAATACCGTTTGCACGTGATCTTTTACTTTTACTTTGCGCCATGCCTGACGCAACACAAATGAGGCATCGATCAAAAACGTCGCACGTTCAATGCCCATATACGTCTTGCCGTACATGGATTTTTCTACCCATACGCCAAACTGCGTACTGACATGATGGTCAGGATCACTGAGCAAGGGAAATGGAAGCTGATGTTTGGCAATGAATTTGGCGTGGGAGGCCAGTGAATCAGGCGAAATGCCGACGACGACGACCCCTTTGGCGCACAGTGCATCGTAGTGATCGCGAAAATCACACGACTCTTGTGTACATCCTGGGGTGAGGTCTTTCGGATAAAAGAATAAGACGATGCGTTTTCCTGTGGTACGATGAAGCGTAAACGGTGTGCCTTCCGAGCTGTCCAACGTGAAATCTGGGACGAAATCGCCTATCGTAAGCATACGAGGTGCCTCCTTTTCTATCACGTACGTCTAAAAATTTTCAATCGAAAAGCCGTCAAACGTGCACATGCGCCGTTGACGGCTCGATGAATGGGGTTATGCGTGGTTGTTTTGGAGCAATTGACGGAGTACCGTAGGCAAAATGCCACCATTGCGGTAATAATCGACTTCTACGCCAGAATCGAGACGGACGATTACTTCAAATGACCGCACGAGACCATCAGTCGCCGTGACGACGATGGGCAACCGTTGTCCAGGTTGCAACGCCGTGTCGATGTCAGGAAAATCGATCGTTTCCGATCCATCGATTCCCCATTGTTTCCAGCTTTCACCGGCTAAAAATTGGAGAGGCAGTACGCCCATGCCGACGAGATTGGAGCGATGAATGCGCTCAAAACTTTGTGCCACGACAGCGCGAATGCCCAACAAGCGCGTTCCTTTGGCAGCCCAGTCACGGGAGGAACCCGTACCGTATTCTGATCCTGCAAAGACAATGGTCGGTGTTTGCGTCGCTTCATAGCGCATCGCCGCATCGTAGATAGACAACACTTCTCCTGTGGGGAAGTACGTGGTCACGCCCCCTTCCGTTCCTGGTGCGGCCGCATTGCGAATACGGATGTTCGCAAACGTCCCACGCATCATCACTTCGTGATTGCCTCTTCTCGAACCGTACGAGTTGAACGCTTCAGGAGGAACGCCGTGTGCGATCAAATAGCGACCTGCGGGCGAATCTATTTTGATGCTCCCCGCAGGGCTGATGTGGTCGGTCGTCACAGAATCGCCAAACAACGCCAAAATACGTGCTCCTTTGATCGGAGTATGTGTTGTGCGTGTCGCAGAAGTGGCCGTGAGCGAGTGGAAAAATGGTGGGTTTTGGATGTAAGTAGAGCGATCGTCCCACTGGTATAAGTCGCCTTGGGGAACATCGATTGCATTCCACGCCGCGTTCGCACGAAATACGTCGCGATATTTATCCGCATACAAGGAAGCATCCATTGCCTGTTGGATCGTCTCTTGGATTTCTTGCGCAGACGGCCAAATGTCATGCAAAAATACGGGTTGACCGTGAAGGTCGGTACCGAGCGGTTGTGTGGTGAGGTCGATATTTACTGTGCCGGCGAGCGCATAAGCGACGACGAGAGGGGGAGAAGCCAAATAGTTTGCTTTGACGAGTGGGTGCACCCGCCCTTCAAAATTGCGGTTTCCGGACAACACCGAAGCGACGGTCAGGTCATGAGAGGCAATCGCCTCCGCCACTTCATCGGGGAGTGGTCCAGAATTGCCGATGCACGTCGCACAGCCATAACCTGCCACGTGAAACCCGAGTGCTTCGAGGGGAGCGAGCAAGCCAGCTTGACGCAAATAGGCCGTGACGACGAGCGAACCGGGCGTCAGCGACGTTTTGACGTGCGGACGTGTCGTGAGTCCGCGTGCAACCGCCTTTTGGGCCAGAAGTCCTGCGCCGACCATGACGCTTGGATTGGACGTGTTCGTGCACGACGTAATCGCTGCAATGACAACATCCCCGTGGCGTAGTATGGAAGCACTGCCATCTGCTTTGTGGTACGGTGCGGTGCGATCGCATTGTGTTTCGTCCAGCCCAAAACCGCCTTGGGAGATCGGGGCACGGAGTAACGTCTCATACGTATTTTTCATCGCATCGAGCGCAATGCGGTCTTGCGGACGTTTTGGACCGGCGAGTGAGGGGACCACGGTGCCCAAATCTAGCGTGATCACATCGGTAAATACAGGGTCGGGGGTTTCGTCGGTGCGATACATCCCTTGGGCAACGTAATACGTTTCTACCAAGGTGAGCTGTTCCTCGGTGCGCGCAGTGGCACGCAAGTATCGAATGGTTTCTTCATCTACAGGGAAATACCCGATCGTTGCCCCATATTCTGGTGCCATGTTGGCGACGGTCGCCCGATCCGCGAGTCCGATGGACGACAAGCCAGGTCCAAAAAACTCGATAAACTTCCCGACGACCCCTTTTTTACGCAACATTTGGGTGACGGTCAACGCCAGATCCGTCGCTGTCGCCCCATTGCGCAGGGCACCTGTGAGCTTAAATCCGATCACTTCGGGCATTACAAAATATAATGGTTGCCCGAGCATCCCTGCTTCGGCTTCGATGCCACCGACCCCCCAGCCCACAACCCCGAGTCCGTTGACCATCGTCGTGTGGGAGTCCGTGCCGACGACGGAGTCCGGAAACACCCACGTTTCTTCTCCGATTTGTTTCGTCGTGGCAACAGAAGCCAAATATTCTAAGTTGACTTGATGGACGATGCCGGTTCCCGGAGGAACCGCACGAAAATGATCAAAAGCAGTTTGAGCCCAACGCAAAAAGCGATACCGCTCTTCGTTGCGTTCAAATTCGATGCGTTGGTTTGTGTCGAGTGCATCAGACGTGCCGAACGCATCGACCATGACCGAATGGTCAATGACGAGATCGACAGGAACTAAGGGATTGATTTTTTGGGGATCTCCGCCGAGTGCCTTCACCGTATCGCGCATTGCCGCCAAATCAACGACGACAGGGACACCAGTAAAGTCTTGCAAGACGATCCGCGAGGGGATAAACGGGATTTCGCGATTTTCGATCGATGCAGCGCCATTGCGTTGTTGGGTACGAGATACCCAGCGTATGATTTCGTGAATGTGCTCGTCCGTGATCGCCCGACCATCATAATGGCGGAGGGCTGCTTCGAGCAACACCTTCAAGGAAAAAGGCAACTGTGCTACTGTGGGAAACTGTTCCTCTAATGCTTCTAATGAATGGTACGTATACGCTTGGTCTTGGATGTGGAACGTGCGTTTGACATCCCATGGGGCATGCGGTTGGCTCATTGTCTTCGCTCCTTCACGTTCTAAAAATCATGTTCCATAAAAAACGCCATTTTCTAGTATACTGTTTTGTACCTCTAAGGTAAAGGGTGCGCATACGTCCGTTCATCGCATCGCCTACAAAAATACGAAGGAGGAAGATAAATGTACTATGATCGTCAACAAGCCATTGCTTATGCGAACCGATACTGGAACGAACCGTCGCCTCACTACGAAACGTTCGGGGGAGATTGCACGAATTTTGTGTCACAGTGTTTGGCCGCGGGACGTATCCCGATGGAACGCACAGGACAACGACAGACGGGTTGGTGGTATGAGGGGAGAAAAAACCAAGGACAAGAATGGTGGAGCTATAGTTGGGCGGTCGCCCATGCGTTGTACGTGCACATGCGGGGGGCTCCACAGACGATGCGCACCAAAGAAGTGCGCTCCATAGAAGAACTGACCATAGGCGACGTGATTTTCTATGATTTTGGTGGAACAGGGCGCATCGGGCACAGTACGATCGTGACCGTGCACGACGGAAGAGGAAACGTACGCGTCAATGCGCATACGGTATCGTCATACAAGCGTGCATGGCATTATCGGGATAGCGATGCATGGACACCGCAGACGACGTATCGGTTTGTGCATGTGGGGGAGTAAGGGGCATAAAAAATTAAAAAACACAGGCAATATCCAATATCCTGCATCGATTTCTAATAATTGGAACGCGCCAATCTGTGTTGCAAAAAAAAGAGCTTTGCAGTAACATTATGTTCAACAAGAAGCGGAGGTGAACAACATGTAAAGGCCTTTAGAAGGCGCGTCGATCATTGGGTTTTGTGGGGGAAGGTACTGCACAAATGCATGCTTTATGTGGAAAGTGGGTGGTTTGTCTACGTGCGATGAGGTACGGGAACCGCAGGGATTCGTGTAAAAATGAAAACCATGCATCCGCATCGTCGCATCTTGTCGTAGAGAGCACCGTTCATCGTTTTCTTCTATTCCCTTCGGCAACAGCATTGTACGATACTTCCAAAAAAACTGAGGAGGAATTCTAATGATCAAATCGTTGAAAGCAGGGAACCATCGAGTAGCGGTATTAAAGCAACAACGAGGCATGACGTTGTTCGAGTTGCTCGGCGTATTGATCGTGTTAGGGATTGTGGCTGCGATTGCGATTCCCGCAGTATCAGGGGTGATTAACCAGTCGGAAAAAGATGCCGACCTGCGCACGAGAGAACGCGTGGCAAATCAAGCAGAACTTTATATCAATGCGCTTGATATTGATGGCAATTGTAAGTTAGATGCCGGTGGAAATACTACAACGGTAGACATTGCGAGTAGTGTAACATGTACTAGCACGGGTTCCCCTGCAGTTACTACAGTGGTGATCACTACCGCACATCTTAAATCTCTAGGGTACCTTGAAGAACTACCTAAGAGTCAACAAAATAATGGAACGTATTCGCAAGTAACAGTCACTTATACGAACACTGGATCAACTTCGGGGGTTTGGAAGGCCACAGAGTCTGCCGTGCTGAACTAATTCATTATCAAGTGACGTGCGAATTTCAATGGAATACGTGTTTAGCGCCTCAGTTTCCTTGTTGGGAATCAGGCGTTTTTTCTTGCTAAAAATGGCGGGACGACGGGCAAGGAATGACGTGTGTAACGTGGAGTTGAACCGCCGTTCATTCATTTGAGCACAGCGAAAGGAAAGAACAGTCCGATTTGAAAATTTCACAAGTCGTACAATTGAAAAACGAAGGGAAAGGGAGTGGACGAATTCGCAACGCCGTGGTGGTGTCCTGTGCGATGAGGATGCCGCAAAATGATAGGGGGGGCGATTGTTTTCTCTTACATACAAAGTGTATTTTTCATAGGATGAATGAGTTTTTCCGTCATTTTCACTTGTGCGTATTTTTGTTGCACGGATGCATGGAACATGATACTATTTTAAGCAGTAGTTGAGAATTTTATCCAAGCAGATAAATTTTTTCATCAAGATGCACTGATGGTGTTGCACTTGTACAGGGGATGCCGTGCCAAGATGAGACCGTCGTTGCGTGAGAACGATGTGATACTAAACACGATTTCAACACATGTACCCGAGCGGAAAGACTACGCCTTTGAGCCACGGTTAAAATGCCTTTTGCTTTCTCGCAAAAAGAAACCCTCTGTGTATATGTTTACAATATGTGTTTAGTATGAGGGGGCGATTCGTTTTCGCCCGTGGTGTTTGTTATTTGTCGTGAGGATTCGTTTTTCGTCTGTGCGGTGCGTACGGCCGTAGTGTTAAAGTAGAATTTTTTACGGGTGGGAGAAGTGCACGACTACGGATCAAAAGCATGCAGAGAAGAGGTGAATGAGCAGTGACATGGTTTACGCGGTTGGGGCGTATGTTGAGTCAGCGTGAAACAGGCGATTGTGTCGGCATTCAATGGACAGATACAGAAGTGCGTTGGGTGGAGTCAAAATGCGGTCGAGATAAAAAACCAATCATCCGTTCTATCGATGCTGTTTCTTTGCCAGCAGGTGTGGTCGTACAGGGCAAGGTGGTACAAAAACAGCCCCTCATCGATGCATTGATTTTGTTGCGACAACGCAACCCAAATGCGTCAAAAATGGTTCACCTCGTCATCCCGAGTGCACAAATCGTCACGAGGATGTATTTTTTTCCTGACATGGACGAACCAAAGTTAGAACAGGCGATTGCATACGAATTACAAAAGACCAAGACGCTTCCATTTTCGAACCTGTATATGGATTTTTTGAAGCTATCGATGTCCGATACGAATTCGACACAAGAACACAGCGAACGAGATAGTGAAACCCAGTCGACCGATGAACAAGGCAAAGGGAACCTTCCCAATGTGATGGTCATCGCTACAGCACAAGAAACCGTACACGAATACGAAAAAATTATCGCAGCCGCCAAGTTAAAATTGCTGTCTATCGAAATACAAGCGTTATCATGGTTTCGACTGTTCGAAACACTGCATCCCGCAGAAGCCGATGAGACGATATTATTGGCATTCGTTTCATCGTATGCGATAGAGTTGAACCTTTTTAGTAAACGGGAATTCAGACTCCATCGCTACATTCTTTCCTCAGAGGATGCCATCATAGATACCGATGATGCATCATGGCAGACGTATTGCCGACAAATTGCTGGATTCGTACAACAATTTTCCAATTATTATCGGTATACGCTTGCTCAACGCGACCAAACCATTCGTAAGTTTTTTGTTGCAGGGGAAAGTGAACACCGCGACAAGCTCATTACAGCATTGCAAACCATACTAGAAATGGAGCCAATCCAACTTCACGTGAGTGATCTTACGCAGAACGCATTTTCTCCAGAGCGGTTTTCGCGGTTTTTTGTGTCTTTAGGTTTGTCATTACGAGGTGAAAAACCATGAAAAACATCAATTTACTTCCAAAACGCTATGAGATTACGTTCAAACAAAAGAGAGGGATTTCGTACATTGCAGGGCTGGCTGTTTTGGCAATTACGATGATTTTTTTATATGTGTATATCGCCAAAAATGAAATTTCGCAGCTACAAATGGAGCAAGAAGGCATCCAAAAACAAATCACTCTGTTGCAATCTGGGGACATTGAAGATGCACAGTTAGTCAAAAAATTACAACTACAGCAAGTGGCGAGACTATTGCAACTAAATAAAATCGACTGGTTTAGCATTTTGAATACGTTGATTGAATCTTTGCCACCAGAGACACAGCTATTCCAACTCAGCTTTGATGAGAAAGATGGAAAGTTAAGAATGAGTGGTCAAGTTTCTAGTTTCGAACGGTTTCAGCAATACATCGATTACTTGCGTGGCACAAAGCAACGATACAGCGACACAAAAATGTTCAAAAATGTCAAGGTGACCAATGTCACGACGAACCAAGCGGACAACAGCACGCAACGAGAATCCTATGAGTTTACCATAGAAATGACATTGAAGTTGACGCGGGAAATCGATGCGCCCCCGATGAAGGAGGGACAAAGCGGTGGATAATCGATTAGGGAAAAACACAGCGGTGTTGTCGTGGCTGTATCGTTCTTGGGTGCTCTTTTCACTGGCTGGGGTCGTAGCGATCGGTCTCTGTGTTGTCACGTACCGCATCAGCTATACGCCATTAATCGCACAAAAAAAGGAGATTACTGAAAGTATCGAAGCGCTATCGCAACAGTTGTCTCTTGCACAGGCGAAAAAAAGCCAGGAAAATAAAAACGATAAGGAAACCGAGGAAACGTTGCTTTCGAAAATTCCATTAGAACAAGAAGAACTTGATTTTATTCAAGAAATAAACAAGTATAAGAAAAAGTCTAATGCGAAGCTGTCTTCACTCGACGTTGGAAAACCTTTTGCTGATGCAAAGGAGGCGTTGAAGAACAAATTCTCGATCATTCCCATCGGGGAAGATGTAACAGAAAGACAACGAAACTTCGCACTCGAGGGCGCAACATTTATCAGACAAAAAGAAATTACATTTTCCGCATCGGGTTCGTATAAGCAAGTGGTCGATTTTTGGAAGGGACTTGCGCGACGCCAACGCTTGATCGACACCCCTGTATGGAACATTCAGTTTGATGCGAGTCCACAGTATTTTGGACAAGATCAGCCCGCTTTACTAGAAGCGACATTGCTCGTCTATGCCACTGCGGCAGAACAAAGCAAATAAAGTTGGAATACAGGGAGAAAAGGAGTATTTGGAGCGGGGGGGAGGGAGTGCCGTGGTGCAACATCACGAACGTGGTTCGACTTTGATCGAGGTAATCGGATCCGTGTTATTGTTATCGGTTGTTTTAGGGGCGATTTTTTCGCTAGCGAACTATGTCCTTCACTACTCGACACAATCCAAAGTACAGTTAGAAGCCATTGCACTTGCCCAAGAAGGCATTGGAAGGGCAAAAGAACACATGTATCGAAATCCTGGGTCTGTGCCTGTGTCGCAAACAGGTCTAGGGACGAATCAGCGCTTTACCATCAGTTATACATTGGATTCAGACATCCAAAATGTGAATTCTTCTGTTACTACATCCAGTGGCGTATATTTGTATACGTTAGAAGCGATCGTCTTCGATCAAACGGTGATCAAAAAACTTACGGTGTTTATTCAATGGAAATAGCGAGAATGCTATATTTTTTATTTAAGGAGGTGGAACATGAGATGAAAGCGTGCCCCCGAGGGAGTAGCGTGGATGCAAACGACAGAACACTGTTTTTTTGTCACAAATTCCCTTTCAAATCGTTACAAAAACAAAAAGGGGGGTATACGCTCCTTGTCGTCTTGATGGTGACGATTTTCTTTGCTGTTTTGTCTCCCGTTGTCATCGGAAAATTCGCATACAGTGAGTACCAAACGGGCGTCGAACGGATGAACAATCTTGCTAGTACGTTGGCCGTGAGTCATTTGGATGCATTTGTATTTTATTATAATGGCTATACAGGAGATACAACAAATTTGGTAAATTATATTAATGACTACCCCGCTTTTCAAACATATGCTTATGACTTATACGATGGTACTCCAGTGAGAATTACTTTAAATAAAGTGGTGAGTGGTAATAAATACACGGTAACTTCATATGCAAAAGTGGGGATTTATGAACATGGAAAGCAATTTGAAATTGACATTTCCTTAAAAGAACGAACGGATGATGTGCTCATGCCAGCGGTTCCTGCGGATCTCGTCGATAGTGTTCCTTTGGGGAATAGTGATACGCTCACAGCACAAACAATGTCGCGTTTTTTACTCGCACGTTCTGAAACGAGTTATCGCCTGTGGCGTGCGATTCACCAATGGGCAATTGGAAAAGGATATACCTTTCGCAGTACAGGGCGCGAAGGGAGCGATGGGGGAGATGGGAGCACGGTCGCACTTTTCCCGATTTCTACGTACGATAAACCAGCGACAAATATGACTTTTGCGGATGTTATCGTCTGGCTCAATGCCTACTCAGAATACAAAGGATATGACCCAGTATACTACAAAGGTACGGCAGTGATAAAAGATGCAACCACGATTTCGAATTTCACAGATATCGTGAAACAAAACAAAAATGGCTATCGCCTGTTATCAAAAACAGAATGGGAAGTCGCCATGCGATGGATTGGGACGACAGCGCCGACGAAGGGGTTGCTGAGTACGGAAAAACTTTCCACGACACCAGCAGGGTCAACTTTTACGTATTATTGGACCCCGAAAAACTATGCATCGGGTGCTGAGGAAACGAATGTTGCAGGAATAAAGTCAGTTGCTTGGTATGGTGTGAGTGAAGCACAACCGACCATGCAAAAAAAACCCAACGCATTAGGGTTATATGATATGACTGGTAATGTGGCGGAGTTTTTGTTTGAAAACGATGGAAGCAATGTCGTGGCGCGTGGAGGAAGTTATAAAGGCGATGAAGATCAGATGAAGATTGGAGCGGATGGAAAAAAAATAGGTATCGATACCCAAAGTAACGACATCGGGTTTCGTATTGGGTCAAGTACAAAATAGGGTGTAAAATAGGTCGATAGCCGTGTTTGACATCGAGCCTTTGCGGGGTGTGATTTGGCAGTCCAGCGGTTATCCAGCATTCCTTTCGAGCTGGCTGAAAGCCAGCTCGAAATATTTTCTGCTAAGAGACCGTTCTCGTCGATCGCCGAGCAGGGCGCCAATGAGACGTTCACGAAGCGGAAAAGCGTATCCTTTTCGCCCCGGTTCAAAAACCTTTTGCTTGCCCGAAAAAGGCATCCCTCGTGCGCCCACAGCCTGGGCATGATCTAACTAACGTAATACTAAACACTGATTGAATTGAGGAGTCCTATTGGTTAAAAAGCACAGTGATTTCTTGTGAAATGGGGCTCTTGGTATGGACGTTTTTAATCAGTGTTTAGTATAAGATGGGATCTGAAGGAATCTGGCTACAACTCTCCGGTGTCCGTGGAATGCGAATCTCATATAATATGAATCCGCATTTCAATACATAGATCCTACCGATAAAAATACTTTTTTCTTTCTCACAAAAGAAGCCCTTAGGATCTATGTTTTCCATCAGAGATTAGTATGATTTGTGTTGGGCAGGGGGGGCACAGCATCATGAAAGGGAAAATTCCCGAATGCAAAAAAGATAAATTATACCAAAAACCGATTAAAAAAATCTATGAAAAGGGACTTTTTTTACTAGAAAGCAGAAGAATATTTAAACGATAGGATATCTGTATTCAAACAGTAAGTAGTATTAGTGCAAAAATAGTTATTGACAACGAGATGTAAATATGATTTAATAATTATAAAATAAATAAAAAATAGGAGGTTTATTCATGATACGTATTCACTCTCTCGGCAACAGGACGGAGCAAACTTACAAGTTCTTCATACTCCTTGTCGCACTGATCGGATCGATGTGTACAACCCCCTTGGCAACAGAAGCGCAGACGAAGGAATCATCATCAAGATCTCGACTAATGTCACAAGCAAATCCCCCATCAGGGCCACCGACATCTTATGTTATCTCGCAATACTGGACTTTTTTCAGCAATTCCGCTGGTCAAAATGTGCAATGGAAAGATCGTTTGTATTACGGTGAACCAAAGAATGGGGAATACGCATCTAAAAATATTAGTACAGCAGAAGAGCATATCAGACAAATGAAACAGCATGGGATCAATGTAGTAAGTTATGGGTTTATGAATAAGGCGCAAGATGAGTCATTTTATCACAACTTGGATCCGGATAAAGCTTTTCAGCAAGGGATGATGCGAGCGAGAAATTTTTCGGAAATATCTTTTACCATAAGCTATGATATTTCTACAAGAGCGCTGTTGACTCATCGCGCCGAAAATGGACTTCAATGGAGCGATAGTTTAAAATGCCACTGCAAAAAAGTCGATGTTCTTCCTGGTATAGATTTTAAAGACTATGCCATGTCTTATGACAGTGAAATTTATCCAGAAAAATACGATTTCAATCAAAAAGATAGTAGTGGAAAATATATTTATGACGAATTGCTGTCTCATGATTTTGAATATCTAGCAAAAATGTATTTCGGTCAAAAAAATTATCTTAAAATTAATGGACAACATGTAGTATTTATTTACGACAGCTGGAGATTTAGTGATTCAGATGTCGATAAAACACGCGGATTCGCACGAGCTTTTAACAGGATACGAAATGAGATATATGAAAAATATGGTATGAAATTGTATTTGGTAGGAGATTTTGCAAAAAATACCACAAGTGAATCATCAAATTATTATCGAGATTATGGATACTACCAACATTACGATGCCATTAGTAGTTGGAATATATATGACCATAATTATTCATCAAACTTTGGGACGATCACAAATTTACAAACATATACATCACTAGCCGACAAAGTCCTTGAAAATTTTCGATCGTCTGTGCAGTCTGATTTGCTGGGATCTAAAAGAAATTATCGTTCATACTTGAGCGAGACCGCGAAAGTGGCGTATGGTTCTCCGGATGTACAAGTTGATTTCATACCGATACTCTCATTCTCATTTAGAGATCCAAAAAATGAAAAAAGAGGATTTCAGCCAGAAAATATGACTGAATTGATTTCTCAAGCCAAAATGGTAAAGCGCCACATGTCTCTTTCGCCATTGGCAGAACAACCGCAAAGTTCGGTTGTTTACCATGTTGCATTTAATCAGTGGACAGAAGGACAAATTGTAGAACAAACAAAACAAGATAGCGATGTTATTTTGGGAACACAAGGGGATCGATATTTGAAAGTCATTAAGGAATTCATCGCCTCTTCCATTGCACCGGCACCAAACAGCGATGAGGCAAAGGTCACCGCCTTTTATCAAAAATATTTGGGGCGACTTCCAGATCAAGAAGGACTAGAATATTGGTTAATTCAGCTAATAGATGATAAAATGACCTTATCAGCGGTTGAAAATGCAATAAAAAACAGTGATGAGGTAAAAATTAATGCCTTTTATAAAAAGTATTTAGGGCGACTTCCAAGCCAAGAAGAACTAAAACATTGGTTAATTCAACTGAAAAATGGTAACATGACCTTATCAGCAGTGGAGAGTGCAGTAAAAAACAGCGATGAGGCAAAGATCGCCGCCTTTTATCAAAAATATTTAGGGCGACTTCCAGATCAAGAAGGACTAGAATATTGGTTAATTCAGCTAATAGATGGTAACATGACCTTATCAGCAGTCGAAAATGCAATAAAAAACAGTGACGAGATAAAGATTAATGCCTTTTATCAAAAATATTTAGGGCGACTTCCAAGCCAAGAAGAACTAAAATATTGGTTAATTCAACTAGAAAATGGTAATATGACTTTATCAGCAGTGGAGAGTGCAGTAAAAAACAGCGATGAGGCAAAGATCACCGCCTTTTATCAAAAATATTTAGGGCGACTTCCAAGCCAAGAAGAACTAAAATATTGGTTAATTCAACTAGAAAATGGTAACATGACTTTATCGGCAGTTGAAAATGCAATAAAAAACAGCTCAGCACTTACGATTATTTAGAAAAAAAATCTAGTTCTAGTTATCATCCTTGCATGTGATGAGGCGAAATGATGATCCCATCCCGCTAAGCGCTGTGAGAGGTGTCGGGGATTTGATGCTTTCGTTTTTAAAGGTTCGATCATAAAGTTCAAGCGTTCAAATTAACAAGAAGAGATGTTGATTTTTCATGATTTTATGGCTATAATCGGAAGTAGCGAATAAGTCGTGCACACTTATTCGCTACGGATAAAAATAACAAAGAAAAGGCGGCGGTAGAACATGGGATCAATGGCATTGCAGAGGATGAAGCCAAAAGAGGCAATTAAAATCCTGCTGATGGTCACTTTGTTTTTTTCTATCGGTTACCCGCAAAAAGTAGATGCGAATACGAATACTTTGGATTTGATCGAGACAGAACAAGTCCATGTGCCTCCTGCTCAAAGAAACCAACACACTTCAAGGTACGAACTTTATGATGACTGGCTCGCTATTAATGCGCAAGGGGGGGCGTTTTTGTTTGAGGTTGACTCAACGCAAACGTGGACTGTGAAAATAAAAAAAGAGATGGCTGGTTTCAAAGTGGGTAAGATGCCAAAAGGTTCGAATACAATTCAATGGGGATCGGGTGTTATCAACGGAAATTCTGCAGATTACTTGGCTCTTTACTTTGATGTTAATTACGGTTACAAAAACGCTTCGTTTACAGTAGAAAAAGGACAGCTTAAAAGACAGTACGATGTTGTGCAGTTGCCAAATGGTTTTTCATTTAATTATAACGGTAAAATTGAAAAATGGTATGGTTATTCCCCAGCAAAAAATTTCCCTTTGTTTCAATTCCTTGACGAAAATTTTGAAGGTTTTTTTACCAATAATTCCCAAGTATCTACGGTGACGATACTAAGAAATAAATCCAGTTCTAACATATACGACAGCAAAACCGTACCGATTGTTTCTACCAGTAGTGCGTATGGTGGTTTTGCTGTTCAATTAAAATCCCATCCGAAAGGACATCAAGGTTCTGTTCAACACAACTCTTCAACAAGTATTAAGATAAATTTATACAGATCAGCAGCTAATAATACAGGGAATTCAGTGGGTGAGATAGAAGTTTGTCCGGTTTCTTGCTGGATACCACCCTTTAAAGAAAAGTCAAAAATAATAAAGTTTTCGCCAGAACCACCACCACCGCCACCACCGCCACCACCGCCGAAGCCAGTTATAGGTTTAGCATATGAGTACCCGATAAATTTAAGCAACGGTAGAGGTTGGATGTATTCTCAGTGGTTAGCCCCTTCGGACGGCGGAAGTACCCCTACCATTATTGTCAAGCGGTTGGTTTTGCAAGGTAAACCACTAGACCAAGACTTTACATGGTCTGCTCAAAGTTTGGATTCATGGATCACAGTAAGTCCTACAACTGGAACAAAAAATCAAAGTTTTGTCATCACGGCAACTCCACAAAACACCGCTGCTTTTCGTGAAGGAAAAGTGAAAATAAAGGTGGGAGACATCGAACGAACTATTGCAGTATATCAATACAAAAGATCTGATTATGAAGGAGTGCAATTTGGTACCGATAAGAACACTATGAATTTTAGTGCGGACGGAGGAAATCAGTCAATTCAAGTTTCTACCCAAAAAGAGGCATGCGCAGTAACGACGTTTATGGATCAATTTAATTGTACTGTGAAGCCAAAGGAAAAATTCCCTTGGATAGCGAACGAGGACGCCAGCTGGATCAAGGTCGTCCCTGCCGGAGATTCATTCACCATTACAGTTGACCCAAACAACAACGCACAATCTCGCCAAGCGGTTGTATCGGTGTACGGTGCAACGACCGTCCCATACTGGAACAGTATAAAAACATTTTTCAGTGAGTACTCTTTTGAGCATACGGTCACGGAAAGGAAAATAACGATTACGCAACAAGGGAAGCCGTGAAGAAAATAATAGCCCCCCTTGAAAGCGATGCCGAGAAAAGAGGAAGACCGAACTCCCGCAGAAGTAGTTGATGCGGGGGTTCGATTGTACAATCTTATATAAAGTGGCCCTTGTGTAGGGGAGAGATTTTTACTACCTTGTCCTCGACATGAGGGCCATTTGTTTTCTTAATCATAGGCATTTCCTTTGTTTCATTCTGATAACATGAACCTATACAAATGCACTTTTGTTCTGAATACAGCAGAACGGTACATTTGTAGCGTTTCTCTTTTTACTTTATAGAGGTACCGTGTTTGTGTCATACGAAACGCATATGGAAAACATAGACACAGAAAGTTGCTTTTTGCGAGAAAGCAAAAGGCGTTTTAACCGACAGGGGATATGGTTTGAAATACAATGTCAACAAGGTAAACGGATGAGGCAAAAATTGATTTTTTGGGAGTAGTCAGGTTTTTTCAAATTGTCTTTTATTTACAACATGATGCAGAGGAGTTCTTAACCTGTTGACATTGAATTGAAATAGTGTCTAGTATAAGAGCATGTACAAAGGAGGGTGGAAATCGATGAAATTTCAATACGAAGCCATTGATGGAACGGGGAAAAAGGTGAAAAATACCATCGAAGCGTCATCCTTGGAACAAGCACACACGTTGCTTCAGAGTCGAGGAATGCAAATTGCTTGGTGCAAGCAACAAAAAGAGTCCATTTTTTCTAAGGAGATTTCCATCGGTGCACCGAAAGTGAAGACGATCGAATTGACGTTATTTTGTCGTCAATTGTCTGCGCTATTCGATGCGGGGATTAGTATGGTAAAAGCGATAGAATCGATTACGGAGGTGACATCGAGTAAAGTGATGAAGTCAGTGCTAACAGAAGTGACAGACAAACTAAAACGGGGAGTACAGCTCTCCGAGGCATTAAAAGCACATCCGACGGTGTTTAATGAAATGTTCGTCAGTATGATTCGTTCCGGAGAAACATCTGGAAAACTCGATGCCATGTTGCAAGAGCTCGCCAGTTACTATGAACGTTCGCATCGGATTTCCCAAAAAATCAAGTCCGTCATGATTTATCCGATCATTTTGCTCTGTTTTAGTGCGGTAGCGGTGACCGTGCTCATGGTGAAAGTCATCCCCAGTTTTCAATCTAATTTTGAGAAATTGGGTTCCGAACTTCCCGCCATTACGGTTTTTGTGGTCGCAATCAGTGAATGGTTTCAACAGTATTGGTATTTTGCCATCTTATTCTTTGTGTTTTTATTTTTTCTCCCTAAGCTGATGCGTCGTCATCCGCGCGGACAAGAAGTACTCGATTGGGTATTGTTGCATATTCCGATTTTTGGCGATCTCGTCGCAAAACAAGCGTTATTGCGCTTTTGTAACGTATTTAGCTCTTTGTACGGTGCGGCCGTGTCGATCACCGACACATTGCCAGTCGTCGCCAATGCCACGGGAAACATATGGATTAAGCGTGTGGTTCAACAATCTGCTCAGCAAGTACAGGTGGGGCGCACGATTATGCTACCTTACATCCAATCCAAATTTTTCCCAGGTCTCGTGACTCAAATGATGATGATAGGGGAACAGTCGGGGACGTTGCCAGTCATGCTAAAAAAATCAGGACAGTTTTATGAAGAAGAAATCGAAAGGAAGGTCGAGCGTTTACAGTCCACGATCGAACCGTTCCTCATTATTTTCATCGCTGGAATCGTTGGGGTCATCGTCTTGTCGATTCTCATCCCACAGCTACAACTTGTCCAAGACTTTCAACAACAGGGACGTTAAAAGAAACCGCCGATCGTCGAGCGGTTTCTTTTTTTTGCAAAGTTTTTGGCGTGCGTACTTGACAGCGGGAGGATAGGTGCGTACAATTGATATTGAGAATCATTATCAATTGCGCATAGATAGTCGATTCGCACAATCACAACGAGGTAAAAGGGGAGAACAGGCATCGTGAATACAAGAAATGGGTATGCGAGAAACCAGCTCTGGCAAAGAGGGAGTGGCTTTTTACTGTTGGCGTTGGTGATCGCAGTCACGGGTTGTAGCACGCCATCCAAAGAGACCAGCACCACGCCCCCGTCACAACAAGTCAATTTGTATACGAGTCGCCATTATGAGCAAGACGATGCAATTTATGCGGCCTTTACAGCGAAAACAGGCATCAAGGTCAATATCGTCAAGGGAGAAGGACCCGAGCTCATCGAACGGTTGGTGCGTGAGGGCGAAGCGACCGTGGCGGATGCGTTTTTGACAGCGGATGCTGGAAATTTATATCGGGCAAAAGAAGCAGGGGTGTTGCAACCGTTTGAGCAACGGACGATTGAACAAGAAGTGCCAGCGATGTGGCGTGATGCGGAGCGATATTGGGTCGCCTTGACAAAGCGGGCACGGGTTATCGTCTATGCCAAAGGTCGCGTCGACCCAAAGGAAATCACGACGTATGCGTCATTGACGGAACCAAAATGGAAAGGGCGTGTGCTCATTCGTTCTTCGAACAACATTTATAACCAATCGTTGGTTGCGTCCTTTATAGCATTGGGGAATAGGGAAACGACATTGGCATGGGCAAAAGGGATGGTCGCGAACATGGCACGCGAGCCCAAAGGGGGCGATCGGGACCAAGCCAAAGCGATTGTGGCAGGAGAAGGCGATGTGGCGGTGATGAATACGTATTATATTGGGCAAATGCTCCAATCTTCTGACCCAGAGGAAGTAAAAGTAGCGCAACAGTTGGGCATCATCTTTCCAGATCAACAAACAACGGGCACGCATGTGAATGTGAGTGGGATTGGCGTAGTCAAGGCAGCGAAAAATAAGGGGCAAGCAGAGCAACTCATCGCATACTTGGTCAGCAAAGAAGCACAAGCGCAGTTTGCAGCAACAAACTACGAATATCCGATTCATCCTGCGATCGAACCGTCGGCGTTGCTCCGTGCGTGGGGTTCGTTTAAGGAACAAACTGTCGGTGTGCGTGTACTCGGGACGAATAATGCCGAAGCGACACGGATTATGAACGAAGCTGGGTGGAAGTAAGGACATATATTTGATACAATAGAGCGGTTGAATGCGTTGTAGAGAGTGAGGCATCATGCGGTGACTTTGTGGCGATCCATACGCACACATTTGCATAGTTGGTCGTTTTTGGCATTCGTGTTCGTCGTTGCGTTTGCGCTTCCTCCCTTGGCTTTGTGGGGGCGTATGTTCCAACCGATCAGTGCCAACGAGGCCCACATTGCCCAGTATTTGCTCCTCGATATGGTGATGAATACAGGTTTTTTAGTCATCGTTGTCGGGGGAGTCACCGCATTACTCGGTGTGAGCGTTGCGTGGTTGATGACGGGATACGACTTTCCAGGACGGACGTTTTGGCGATGGGCGTTGTTGTTGCCACTGGCGATCCCCCCGTACATCGCGGCATATACGTATTACGGGATGACGAATTATACAGGGACAATACAGACCACGTTACGGGCGTGGGGGGTCATGCTCCCACCTGCATCGTTTGATATGATGACTTTACCTGGCGCAGCATTTATTTTTTCAATTTGTTTATTTCCGTATGTGTATAGTTTGTGCTATGTGTTTTTTGGAACCCGTTGTGCGACGATGGTCGAAAACGCCCGCTTGCTCGGGAGCAGTGCAGGAAAGCTGTTTTGGCGCATTATGGTGCCACTGGCACGTACAGCGATCGCTGCAGGCGTAGGCTTGGTCGTGCTCGAAGTGCTCAACGACTACGGAGTGGCCAAATATTATGGCATTGTGACGGTTACTTCGGCGATTTTCCAAATTTGGTTTGGCATGGGCGATTTGGCGTCTGCGGTGCGGTTGGCATTGGGGTTGATGGTGGTGATTGCGTTTGTGATGGCCGCCGAACGGTGGCTACGGGGAAGAAGGCAGTACAAGTTGACTACGAGCAAAGCCCGTCCATTGCGCCGTATCCCGCTTCGTGGCGTGCGTGCGTGGGCATGTGCGTTGTATTGTGGCGGGTTGTTTGCCTGTGGGTTCGCTTTCCCCGTGATGCAGTTGCTGATGTGGGCATGGCGCACGCATGCCAATCAATGGAATGTGGCATTGTTTATCGCTTTGGGGCATTCGCTGACGGTGGCGTTGATCGGTTCGCTTTTCATCGTTGTGATGGCGACGGTGATCGCCAACGTAAGTCGACTGCATCCCAACGGGGTCACGCGGTGGTTTGTGCGCATCACGTTGTTTGGCTATTCTATGCCTGGAGCCGTCGTTGCGGTCGGTGTTATTACGGTATTCGTGACGTTCGATGCGTGGCTAAGGCACGTGTTAGTTTTTTTACAAAGTGCTTCACATCCAGATGTTGCCCCGGCGTTGTGGATTTCTTCCACGCTCGTCATGTTGATGTGCGGGTATCTCGTGCGTTTTGTAGCAGTAGGGTACCATGCGATTGATGCGGGATTTACGCGACTGGGCAAAGGCTACACCGAGGCGTCACGGACGTTGGGATACTCGATTACACACACATTTTTTTTCGTCGAATTTCCCTTGATGCGGCGTGCGATGTTAACAGCACTTGTGCTATGTTTTGTTGATTTAGTAAAAGAGTTGCCGTTGACTTTGTTGTTGCAACCATTTAATTTCCCCACGCTTGCGACGCTGACTTTTCATCATGTCCATGATGAGCGCATCCAAGATGCCGCGGTCGCTTCATTGGGGATGATTGCATTGTGCGTCGGTGGAATGCTCGTGTTGCAACACATCCTAGAAAAGGAGACAAAGCGATGAACATTCAGCTAAAAGATGTGCGTTTTCAATATGCATGCGCCCCGGAATGTGCGGTGCGAGGGGTGACGTTTCATGTGCAACCCGGAGAAAAAGTAGCGATCATTGGAGAGAGTGGTTGTGGCAAAAGTACGATATTGCGTCTGATCGCAGGTTTGGAGTTTCCAGGAAAAGGAACGGTAATCCTAGACAATCGTATCGTTGCCGACGAAAAACGATTCGTCCCTCCAGAACAGCGTGGCGTGGGGTACGTCTTCCAAGATTATGCCTTATTTCCGCATATGACCGTGGCGGACAACATCACCTTTGGCTTGCGACGCATGTCGCGAGAAGCAAAGGAGAAGCGGCTGAACACGATGCTCGAACTCATTTGTATGGAGGCGTATGCCAAACGGTATCCGCATGAACTGAGTGGGGGACAACAACAACGTGTGGCGTTGGCACGCGCGCTCGCCCCGCAACCCGCAGTGTTGTTGCTCGATGAGCCATTTAGCAACTTAGATCGCATGTTACAGCGTGCAATTCGCCAACAGTTGTGCCAAATGGTCACGCAAATCGGCATTACGACGTTGTTTGTGACACATGATCCGGAAGACACGATCGGATTTGCGGATCGGGTGTTGCAGATGACGCATTGCCAGTTGACTGAATTACCACGTCCAGAGCGCCTACCCCGTGCCGAGGAATGCGTACCCGATCGGAGTGTCCCGTGATGGCATCCGCTCCAAAATGGTATGTCGTGTGGGTCGGAAAAAAAGCAGGCATATACCGCACATGGGACGAATGCAAAGCGCAAGTCCATGGGGTGACCAATGCAAAATACAAGTCATTCGCTTCCGAAACAGAGGCAGAGCAGGCATTTCAACAAGGGTCTTTTCCAAAAAAATTGCCAGAGGAAACGCAGACATCACCAACAACATCCCTCTTGCCGACAGCGACGCCTTATATCACCGATTCGATCAGTGTCGATGCGTCTGCGCTGGGCAATCCGGGCATCGTGGAATACCGTGGGGTCGACACCCGCACGGGCGATGTGCTGTTTCAATCGGCCAAAATCCCCCGCGGGACGAACAATTTGGGTGAATTTTTGGCCATTGTGCATGGGCTTGCTTATTTGCAAAAGGTCGGACGCGATTGTGTGCTGTATAGCGATTCCCGCACCGCGATCGGTTGGGTAAAAAAGCGACATGCCCCCACGACGTTGCCCCGTGATGCGCATACCGAGCCGATGTGGACGCTTGTTGACCGTGCGTTGCGGTGGCTCACCACCGAATCGTTTACGACAAAAATTATTCATTGGGATACACCCGCATGGGGACAAATCAAGGCCGACTTTGGGCGAAAATAAAGAGAAAATAAAGAAGAGAACGGGGCGGGGCGATGGCGATTGGAACGAGCATCATCGTGCGGATGGCACTGGATAAAGCGTGTGTAACGTTTGGACAAGTGATCGCAGATGTATCGCTAGCAGGCGGAGATGTCGTGGCGATTGATGTCATTTCGGCGGACAAACAGCAGATGGTGCGCGATTTGACGATCCAAGTGCACGAGGGAGATGGCGAAACTGTCGTCCGTGCGTTGCGCAGTAGAGAGGGTGTACGCATCCTGCATGTGTCCGACCGTACATTTCTCGTCCATCTTGGTGGAAAATTATCGATTGAACCGAAAATACGCATCCAAAATCGGGAAGATTTATCCCGCGTATATACCCCGGGCGTCGCACGGGTATGCGAAGCGATCGCCTCCGATCCGAGCAAAGTATATGCGTTGACGATGAAGCGCAACACCGTGGCGATTGTGACAGACGGGACTGCGGTGCTTGGATTAGGAAACATCGGTCCTTTGGCTTCGCTGCCTGTGATGGAAGGAAAAGCGATGCTATTTAAGCAACTCGCTGGTGTTGATGCCTTTCCAATTTGTCTTCACACGACGGACGTGGAGGCGATCGTCGAGACGATACAGCGCATTGCGCCGACGTTCGGCGGGATCAACTTAGAAGACATTGCGGCGCCCCAGTGTTTTGAGATTGAACAGCGCCTGCGCCATACGTTGGATATTCCCGTTTTTCACGATGACCAGCACGGAACGGCCGTCGTGTTGCTCGCAGGGTTACTCAACGCACTGGCCGTCGTCCAAAAGGAAATGGCGCGTATTACGGTCGTCTTGGTCGGCTGTGGTGCTGCGGGCACTGCGTGCGCACACATGCTCCTCAAAGCAGGCGTGGGGGAGCTCATCTGTGTCGACCAGGGAGGAGCACTCGTCTCAGGGGAAACGTACGATACCCCGCATTGGCACACGCTTGCGGCGGTCACGAACCACAGAAAAAAAAGAGGGACTCTTTCAGACGTGATCGCAGGGGCAGACGTCTTTATTGGCGTATCGCGTGGTGGGGTGTTGACTGTCGCCGACATCCAGCAAATGGCATCCGATCCGATCGTTTTTGCGATGGCAAACCCAGAACCAGAAATTTCTCCCGAGGTTGCAGAACCGCACGTACGTATACTCGCAACGGGACGCAGTGACTATCCGAATCAGCTAAACAACGTGCTTTGTTTTCCGGGAATGTTTCGGGGCGTGTTGGATTGTCGCGCTTCGGAGATCAACGATGAGATGAAGTACGCAGCTGCTGTGGCGATTGCTGAGATCGTCCCCCCGGATCAACGGCACGAATCGTATATCATTCCTAGCATTTTTAATGACCACGTCGCCACGGCGGTAGCAGAAGCGGTGGTCGGTGCAGCAGTGAAAACGGGAGTTGCCCGTCGCCGTCCGCGCATCGGAGGATAGGACGGAAGTTTCTTTGTTTTTTGTTGGATACAGACGCTCCGTTGTACTGCGGTGAGAGCGGTCATGCGTATACGAAACACGGTTTGAATACAGCGATATTTTTGGTTAAAAATCCCTTTTTTTCGTAAAAGTGATCCCTCTAGGGCACCGCTATACACCGATTTGTAAAAAATCAGCTTGCTGTAAACAAACGATTTTTGCGCATGTTTATGCGTGTGATGGTTTTTATAGCGGTGCCCTTTGCATCGATGTTTTTCATCCGTATTTAGTCTGAGGCAAGCGGTTCAATGTGGATGTGTACGCGGAGCAGTTGATGTTGTGCGTACATGACATGCTCAATGTGTTCAGAAATCCGATGACTTTCGGATACCGTGAGCAGCGGATCCACGCAAATTGTCACATCAAGGATCGGTACGTTTCCATGCAAACGTCCGCGCACGTCTTGTACGGCAAGCACGCCTTTGACGGCTTCGATCGTTGTCGTATACGCGGAGAGATGGAGGGGCTCAAACCCGTCGGATAACGCCCACGTCGCTTCGCGAAAAATTTTCCATGCTGTCAACAAAATGACCACACCGATGAGCGACGCTGTTGCAGCGTCCAACCAACCGATTCCGTAGATGGCCCCCCCGATGCCGATACATGTGCCTACACTCACAAAAGCATCCGAACGCGTATCCATGGCGACTGCGAGCAACGCACGACGTTGCGTGACGCGCGCCAGATGGACGTTGTAACGGTATACCCCCCACAATACGATGCTCGAAGCGATACCGACGTATACCGTGAAGAGGTCGGGTGTTGGGGCCGCACCACGCATCCACTGGGCGATTGCCCTTTGGAGCACTTGTAAACCCGCCATGCCAATGACGAACGAAGCGAGCAACGAAGCGATCGTTTCCATGCGCTCGTGCCCGTATGGATGGTCTGGATCGGGAGGCTTGTTCGCCATGCGCAATCCGATGAGTACCGTCATGGAGACGAACAAATCTGAGACGTTGTTGATCCCATCGGCCCATAGGGCGTGAGAGTTTCCAAGGAAGCCGATCGTCAACTTTCCCGCAGCGAATAGCGCATAGACGACCATGCTGATCCATGCGCCAATTTGAGGGGAAGGAAGCCGGTTTTGCTTATCCGATCCGTGCGCAAGGTGTTGTGCGTGCATCGTCGTCTCCTTTGTAGCAAAATGGACGTTGAACAAGCGGGTTCTTGACCGTATCCGATGAGATTCATATAATGGTCAAAGAAAGGTAAATATAGTTATAACAAATGCACGGCGTATTTACAACTTTTCTTGAAAGAAAGTAGGGATTTGCATGTCATTTGTTCAGGTTACACTGCATGATGCGACGGTGCATCATTTTGAGAAAGGGGTGACACTCGGTCACGTGGCTGCGCACGTCTATCCAAACGGACGGTCTTCCGAAGGAAAAACGATTGTCGCTGCGACGTGCAATGGGATTCCCGTAGAATTAAGTACTCCACTCGAAGCCGACGCCACGATACAGTTTATCGATGCATTTTCTACAGAAGGGCTAGAGCGCATACGTCATACGGCCGCCCATATATTGGCGCAGGCGTTACGGCGCATATACGGTACCCAACAGGTGAAACTCGGCATCGGGCCGGTGATCGAGGATGGCTTTTATTACGATGTCGATGTTGCCACTCCCATTTCGACCGAAGATTTTGCGGAGATTGAGGCGGAGATGCAACGCATTATTGCCTCGGATTACCCGCTTGTGCGTCGGTGCGTGACGCGCGAAGAAGCGTTAGCACGATTTGCAACGGTGAATGACCACCTCAAAAGGGAGCTCATTGCCGACATCCCTGCGGACATGCCGTTGACGATCTATGAACAAGGTGAATTTTTTGACCTTTGTCGTGGTTTGCATGTGCCGTCCACAGGACACGTAAAGGCGTTTAAGTTGCTCAGTGTGGCAGGTGCGTATTGGCGTGGAGACGTAAAAAAACCGATGTTGCAGCGCATTTATGGCACGGCATTTGCGACAACGGCGCAATTGCACGAACATCTTGCTTTTCTCGAAGAAGCAAAAAAACGCGACCACCGCAAACTGGGCAAAGAATTAAAACTATTTGCATTTGCGTCAGAAGTAGGACAAGGATTGCCACTTTGGTTGCCACGGGGGGCAAAGCTGCGACGCATCATGGAACGGTACATCATCGATCTCGAAGAAAAGCTCGGATACGACCACGTCTATACGCCCGTGTTGGGCAGTGTGGAGCTGTACAAAATTTCGGGACATTGGGAACATTACCAAGAAAACATGTTTCCACAGATGCCGATGGACAACGAGTCGCTCATCTTGCGTCCGATGAACTGTCCGCACCATATGATGGTGTACAAATCAGAAATGCGCAGTTACCGCGATTTGCCTGTGCGCATTGCCGAAATGGGCACGATGCACCGCTACGAGCTGTCGGGGTCGCTGACGGGACTGCACCGTGTGCGTGCGATGACGCTGAACGATGGCCATATTTTTTGCCGTGCTGACCAAATTAAGACGGAGTTTCAGCGTGTGATTACACTTATCGAGCGCGTGTATGCGGATTTTGGCATTACACAGTATCGGTATCGTTTGTCGTATCGGGATCCACAAAACACAGAAAAATATTTCCCAGATGACGAGATGTGGGAAACATCCCAACGCATGCTCAAAGAAGTCGTGGAAGAGCTGGGGTTGGAGTACTATGAAGCGATCGGTGAAGCGGCGTTTTATGGGCCAAAGGTAGATGTTCAGATCGTGACGGCGTTGCGCAAAGAAGAGACGTTGTCGACGGCACAGTTGGATTTTCTACTGCCCCAACGGTTTGAATTAGAGTATGTGGCGAGCGACGGCACGAAACAACGTCCTGTTGTCATTCATCGAAGTGTGATTTCCACGATGGAGCGCATGACGGCGTTTTTACTGGAAAATTTTGCAGGCGCACTGCCGGCATGGCTGTGTCCTGTCCAAGTCATTGTCATCCCAGTGTCGGACAAATTTCTTGACTATGCCGAAGCGGTTACGCAACGTTGTTTGCAACAGCAGTTGCGTGCGGAGACAGAAGTGCGCAACGAAAAGTTGGGCTATAAAATTCGAGAAGCCCAAGGACAACGCATCCCCTATATGTTTGTCGTCGGCGCTGCTGAGCAAGAAGCACAAACGGTTTCAGTACGCCAACGGGGTGTTGGGGATCAAGGCACGATGACCATCGATGATGCAGTGGCGCACATTCGTGTAGCGTTGGGAGAAAAGGGAAATCTAAATTGACGACGTAGACAAAAGGATACGTATGACATGGTGCTGGACAGTGACAAGTGCGTTCTTACTTAAGCGATAAAATATTTAGGAGTATGATATCATTTCCTCCATAAACACGATACCAATGTCAACAGGTTAAGCGGATGATTCAGCCATTGACTTTTTGATGATGGTGAAAATCGGATGATCTTGGGTGCGGAAGAAACGGCGATGATCGGTGCTTTTTGGAAAACGTCAAGCATTTTTTAGGGAAGCGCTTAACCTGGTGGCATTGGAATCGTATGAGGAGAGGAACATGATGCAGGAACGTTTGTTTCCGCTAGGAGAGAGCGACTTTGAAACGGTACGTCTCGCACAATTTTACTATGTAGACAAAAGCTTGTTTATACGGGAATTGTTGAATGAAAGTGGAAAAGTAATCCTCATCCCCCGCCCAAGACGATTTGGCAAAACGCTCAATCTCTCGATGTTGCGGTACTATTTTGAACACAGCGAGTCATCGCGCCAAGGATTGTTCACGGACCTGGCGATTTGGCAACAGGGGGAGAAATATACGCAGTTGCAAGGCACGATGCCCGTCATCTTCGTCTCGTTCAAGGATGCGAAGGGAGAGACGTGGGCAGACGTGTACCGTAAATTAAAAAATGTAATCGTGACAGAATATAAACGCCATAAAAAAGTAGTTTATTCGCAGCTAGATGAGGAAGAACAACAGACGATGCAACGCATTTGTCAAAAAACAGGGGAGGCAGATGAGTACGAAAATAGCCTGTTGTATTTGTCCCAATGGCTACAACGTGCCTATGGTACACAACGAGTGTTGCTGCTCATCGACGAATACGACTCACCGATTCATCAGGCGTATGCACACGGGTATTACAACGAATGCATCGGGTTTATGCGCGCTTTGTTAGGAAGCGCACTCAAAGACAACCAAAGCTTGGAACGCGCCGTGTTGACGGGCATTTTGCGGGTAGCAAAAGAGAGCATCTTCTCAGGGCTCAACAACGTGCGTGTGTGCTCGATCTTGTCGACTGCGTTTGAACGGTCGTTTGGGCTGTTGGATGCGGAAGTAGCGGCGACACTAAGGGACTTTGGGCGTCAAGATGAGATGGATGAATTTCGGCGGTGGTACAACGGATATCGGTTTGGAGACGAGACGGTGTACAATCCGTGGTCGATCTTCCATGCGTTGGCAGAACCACGC
>JAULZZ010000146.1:0-13086 GCA_032117095.1 Paenibacillus sp. | reverse complement strand
CATACACGTAGAGGAAATCGTCACGTGTCCATGGCAATCGCTCGATCTCTTGAATGCGCACTTCGTAATCGTAGTTTTCATCGGCATAGTTGAACGGTTCGCTCGACGATTTTTCTTCGATATCCTTGAATTCAAGCGCAAAAGTCGCCACAGGAATGCGAATGTCTCCGCCAGCAGAAGATGTCGTTCCTGTCGCACCCGCCCCCGCCGCCGAAGCACCGAGCACTTCGGAGACGACCAACACGAGCTGTTCGAGTTTTGTTTCTTTGGGCATGCTCGCATTGACGGTCACTGTACGCATAATCTTGGGCAAAAGTGACACTTTCGTCAATGGCTCCGTATTTACGTCGTACAATTCCCCTGTCTTTGTCTTGATCCGTAAATCATACGTCGGGATTTTTGCAACAGAAGAAGAAGACTGATTCGTTAAATTTAAGGCAATGGAAATTTGTCGTTGGGTATTGACGATCTTCGCGGCAGCACTTTTAATGGAGATTTCGATGGACTTTTTGTCGATCTCTAAACGCGTGTTTTGTGTTGCGGGCACTAAGAGACCCGTTGCCGAAGGGGATCCGAGGATGAAAAACGCCACAGGCACGTTCAACGACCCGGATTCTGCCTTCGCTTTGGAAGAAGTCACTTTCTTAAACCACACGATCTGCGCATTTTTGATGGAGATTGCTTTGGGGATGGAACCGACAAAATCAAACTTGGCTTGGTCAAACGGTTGGATGCTTACACCCTTCCAGTCGTTGGAGCGCATGGGAAACTGCACACCTGTGCTCGTGCGCAATACCATTTCTTGATCGCCCAGCACGGCAGTCTGACTTCCTTCGTTTTTGATTTCCATCGTAAACGTCACATACTGATATTTGGTATCCTCAGACATTCCCGTCCGTGTAATCGCAGTGCGCAAAGGAATTGCATCATTTTTTACGATTTGTACGGCAAACGGGGGGGCGGCATTTTTGTAGCCTTTTGGAATACGAAAATCGCCTATTTTTCGTTGGAATCCTGTTACGGAGAAATCCCAGCGAATGACTTGAATGCGCAAATCTGCACCAGAAATCGTCAACGGCGTTTGTAAGGTCAACTCGATAACCCGTTCGGATTTTGCAGGGATTTTCTCTAATGCCCCTGCAAGTTGTGGTTTGAACTTCGCACCATTGGTAGCTTGGATGTTGAACCAATATTTGTTGAAATCGACTTCTTCATTGCTCTCGTTTTTGATCGTGAAAACCATAAAAAACGTCTTGCCTTTGTCGACGGCGATCGATGTCACTTTCGTGAACATGACATCTACGTTTGGCATAATCGTCACTTTCCCTAGTGAACCAGACTTAAAAAAACGTGCAACCGAATTCGTCGTACCGGCTACGCGATTCGTAGTTTTGGACACCGATGGGGAAGGGGAAGAGGAAACCGCAGAAACCAGCGTCGTCTTGTCCGTGGCGTATACAATCGAAGATGCGTTTGACGATGAAACGTTCGCTTTTTTGGAGGGCGGGATGTTGCGTATGCGCTGCGCAGACTGAATTTGTTCTACCACTGTTTGGAGCGACCTAGGAACGAACCGTTGCCACGACTTCGCTGGAAAAACATCGTTTTTTATGATGATGTTATCTTCGCGTTCGAAAGTCCCCACGGATAAGTTCGCAAAAGCGACATGCGTGGAAAATACGCCTATGTACCCTCCAGTTATCGCCAAGAAAAGCTGCAACAGCACGACACACGCCATCACCACACGGAAAAATAAACGGTTTTTTGACGATCCCACGTCAAACCCTCCAGACATTTCTTTGGATACGTTGCACTTGCTCATATACGATCCCATTATACCACAAAAAATTCGTTTTTTTTAATGGAAAAGTTTGCTATTCCTCGCGCACGACGACGTGACGAATCACAAAATACAACAACCCTGCGAAGAGGAGGAAACCCACAAAAAACGAACCCATCGCATGGTATGGATTGGGGTCGAAAAAGTTTGAAAGTCCGCCCAACCATAAAATCCCGTCTTGAATTTTATTGAACACGCCAAAATCAGTGAAACTATCGAGAATCGGGAGTACGATGAACAGTAACATAGGCACCCCAAAATAAATCGACATGCGAATCGCCCGGCTGACCCGATACAACACCACGCCAAAAAAACTAGCGAACATCATGACGAGTGCATACAGCAATGCGTACCAAAGACACCCGACAACGACCGACAAAATCTTTTGATCGCCGGAAAATGCGTTGCCATACCAAGACGAAAAAATATCTCCTCCGATAAAGGCACTGCGTTCATTTACCCACGCAATGAGCGTATCAATCGCCGTCATCCCAAAGGCGACGACCCCGACACGCAGAAGCATACTATAGTACAACGTCTTGCGGGAAATGCCATTTTGCATGAACATTTTTAAGACGTTCCCAAAAGACAAGACACCCAAAAAAAATACAATGGCAAAGGTGACCGACGGCGTCGCCCTTTCACTTTGTTCAAAGTACAATCCGAGCAAGGCAAACAATAGCGTGAGCACTGCGATCACGATGTAGTAATTGCGAATCGGACGAATCGTCTGCGCCATGTGGTACTCAAATGCACTCTTCAAAGACATCGTTTTCCCCTCCTAATACGAATTTTTTTACGGCGACTCTGTCGTCATCTGCACGAACAACTTTTGTAAATCAATGCGGGATACTTCAATGCCTGCGGGTACTTTTTGGCGGTCTAGTGTGCCGAGCACGTAGGCGACTTTGAGCCCCCCGATCGTCTCGATGCCGATCGTCTGCTTCCCTGCCACGTACGTCTCAACGAGTTGCGCCGAACCCGTCACCGTATATCCGGCACTGAGCATCTGCTCCACCGACTGTTGCACGAGTACTTTCCCTTTCTTAATGACAATGACTTCTTCGATCACCGCCGCCACTTCCTCGATCAAGTGCGTCGACAACACGATCGTTTTGGGCTTCTGTGCATACGTTGCCAACAACAGCTTATAAAACAGGTCTCGATGGTGCGCATCGAGCCCCAACACCGGTTCATCGAGCAAGACGTACGGCACGTCAAGTGACAACGCCAAAATGATTTTGGCGATCGATGCGTATCCCGTGGACAACTCGCCCATTTTTTTCTTGTGCGACAACCCAAACCGCTCGCTGAGTTTCCCCGCTTGCTCGGCGTCAAACGCACCTTTGTAAAACTCCCCCGTCCATTTCATCACCTCGCGAAAGCGCATCGCCCGCGGATAATACGCTGGTTCACTCATCATATACACGCGCCGTTGCGCATGGTCGTTTTCTGCCACAGGCATCCCGTCGATCGTCACCGTCCCCGCCGTCGCAAACAAGCGGTTTGTGACAATGTTGAGTAACGTGGATTTCCCTGCGCCATTGCGTCCGAGTAACCCGTATATTTTGCCGTGTTCCATCTTGATCGACACGCCGTCCAAGGCGCGTGTGTCTTTGTACTGCTTGGTTAGATTGTTAATTTCGATCCCCTGCATCCGCCTATCCCCTTTTGTGAAATGAATTTTTTTGTTCTGGCTTCAAGGCACCTCGATACGCCCGCCTGTTATATTAAAAAATCGACTTGCGATAAACACGCCTTTTTTGCGTCGTTATTACGCCTGAGATATGGACTATTATAGCGGGATCCTGTATGTGAATCACACACGAAAAGCATAGACATAGAGGACTCCATTTTGCATGAAAGCAACAGGCAGTGTAACCGAGGCACTAAGGCGTAGCCTTTCCGCTAGGAAATATCGTTTGAAATCGTATTTCGTATAACAATACTAAGTAGATGAAAAAATATATGAAAAGTACGCTCCGTGGGAGGATGCCCCCTCCCCCTCCAATACAACATTCACCCGATGTAAAGTATATCGGCTACGCCAAAGCATTCTCTGATAGTACGAAAAAAATGCGCTGTTTTCTATAGAATGGGCGTCTCATACTCATATACTGACCAGTGATTAAAACCATCTATGCAAAGGCCTTCCTTTTGCGAGAATACAAAGGGATTTTTAACCGATCGGATCGCGGTATTCAAATCGTGTTTCGTATCAACACACCCGTTTGCTAAAAATCACCTTGCCGTAAACAGGCGGTTTCTCGCAGTGCCCCTATGTTTGCACGTCTTATCATACAATAATCTATCACAGCGCTCAGGACAATGCTAGCGAGGGGAATTTACTCCTCTCGGGCAACCATGCGTCGCATTGCCCAATATAACAAGCCTGCAAATAGAAGGATCCCGATGGAAAAGGTAATCATGGCGTAGTATGGATTGGGATCGAATTGCGCCGTGTACATGCCCCCAAGCCCAAGGGCCCACATCACAGCATCATATAATTTATTATACAGGGCTATGTCTCCTGGCCCTTGTAAATAAAGAAAACCCGTAAATAAAACGAGCAGTCCGCCCCAGACCGCCAAACGACCCCAAATCCAACGCAAGGAAATCACACCAAACAAACTACCCAATAGCGCACATCCCGTATACAACAAGGAGTACCAAAAATATCCGACAAAAAGTGACGGGGGGTTCGCTGGTGCAACGCCATTAAACGTTCCCACATAGAACATAAACCAAAAGCCTTCACCAAATGCTTGCCTTTGTACCACCCAGGCAAGGAACATGTCGATCGCAGTCATCCCAAAACCAATTACCCCCGCACGAAGTAAGAGGGTATAGAAAAATGTTTTCCTGGAAACCCCATTTTGCAAACACATTTTCAAAACGTTCCCCAAATACAAACCACCCAGTATAATCACGATCGCCATTGTCCCAGAAAAGTAATTAAATGTTAAGGCCCCCTCCGCCGTGCCTCCAATGAAAAATTTTTTTAATTTTATCCATGCCCCATCCAATATCATGATTGCCATGATCACGATGTAGTAATTGCGAATCTGAGGAATCGTCAGCGCCATGTGGTACTTAAATACACTGCTCAAAGACATCGTTTTCTCCTCCTAATATACATTCTTTTTACAGCGATTCTGTCGTCATCTGGACGAACAACTTTTACAAATCAATGCGGGATACTTCGATGCCAGCGGGTACTTTTGGCGGTCTCGTGTACCGAGCACGTCGGCGACTTTGAGCCCCCCCCCGATCGTCTCGATGCCTTGCATCGAACCGGTCACCGTGACCCAGCACTGGGTGTCTGCGCTACCGATTGTTGCATGAGTACTTTCCCTTTCGTAATGCCGTTTACTTCTCCGATGGGGTGTGTATTGGTTCGTGTGCATGCCATTCCCGTTCAATCTGTGCGATGATGTCTGCTTTTTGTATGTCGAGCGTCTGTGCTTCTTGGACGATCCGCGGCACGGTATGTTCCCAATATTGCGCCCTGCGTTGCTCACGAATGCGGGCGATCGCTCCCTTTTGGACGAACACCCCCATGCCCCGCTTTTTGTACAACAGCCCTGCATCCACACCCATCGCATACCCTTTCATCACCGTCGCAATGTTCATCTTTAATGCCACGGACATTTCGACCGTCGAAGGGATTTGTGTTTCCTCCGCATACGCCCCTTCTACGATGCGATCTTCAATCCACTGATAAATCTGCCGGTAAATCGGCTGATCGGGCGAAAAACCCACCTTCATGTTCACTCCTCCATTGTACGATGCAGTTATAGAATCAACCCTGTATCCAAGCGGTTGTTTACTATTGTATGTAAGTATATAATAACACCCTCTTTTTGTCAAGTGTCAGCTTCTTTTTTTGTGATGCGATTTCGCACATTGCAGAAGAATCACACCCTCTCCTGTATCAGCTCCTTCGCATGTATGAAAAAACACAAAAAAACCTCCGCCTACTTCTCGCGGAGAGCTTGCTGTCGTTGCACGGTATGGGCCCTGAGGGACTCGAACCCCCGACCAATCGGTTATGAGCCGACCGCTCTAACCAACTGAGCTAAAGGCCCAAAAAAAAAGAAACACACGAGTAGATAAAAAGAAAGGAGAGAAGAAAGGAGATGAAAAATGAGAAAAGGACAATTTCATCTTACCGTAAGAAAACGTCCTTGTCAAGAGGGGGTGCACCTTATTTTTGTTCTTCTTCGTCACGGTACCGGTGTGCGATGCGCCCTGACGCACACGCCGCGATGCTCGCAACCAAGTCGTCTAAAAAGGTGTGTACCTTATGATGTTCGGAATTTTTGGTGTCCAATTGCTTAATAATGCCCATCTTATACTTATCCAAATACCCGAATGTCGTCACGGCGATGCTCCCATAACTGAGCACCGAACCGAGCGCCAACGTCTCATCGCAGCCAAAAAGCCCTTCATCGCTTTGGACGAGTTGTTGCAATGGCGCAGACAGCATCCCCCGTTCTGCCAATTCATCGAGCTCGATGCCGACCAGCAGCGCATGCTGCATTTCGCGCTTTTCCAGCACACGGTGCACACTTTCTTCACTTTGATCGAGCGTGAGATTCGGGTGATACGGACGCTGCATATCCAACACAATTTGTGCAATGTCGCGCACGGTGACCCCCCGACTACTTAACTTCTCCAAAACGGCTTTGTGGATGGTGCGACTATGCACTTTCATCGTCAATCCCTCCTCTCTTGCCTGCATGTGCTTCATTCGTATGCAAACCGAAATGATTTGCTTCATCTTGGCGGTGTCGTTTTCGTGGCGTTTTTGTGTATTTGTTTTAGTACGCCGTCCCCTTCGTTCGCCCATTCTTGCAGTGCGCGAGATACCGTTTTTTTCCCTTTGACCGCTTCTTCGAGTTTTCGTTCGCCGATGCGCTCGATGGCGGTCAATCGGGGGTACTGGGTGATCAACGGGCTGTAATCAACACGGAAAGAAGGTTTGAGTTGGTAAAACGCCTGCATATTCGTCGTCATGCCTGCTTTGGGTGTCGCATAGTCGCGGTGTGAAGAAATCCACGGTTGACTTTTGGCTTTTTGCTTTGCCCACGCGTCTCCGTGGACAAAAGAAATGAAATCCCATGCCCCCTGTGGGTTTGACGCCCCTACGGGGATGGAAAACAATCCAACCATTTCTACACTGCCTCCGACATCGGGAAATTGCGGATGCGTAGGAAATGTGACGACATCCCATGCGAGGGGCGGTTTGTCTCCCTTTTCCCTCGCTTCGTTGTATTGTTGGATATCGGCGATAAACAGCGAATCTTCAATAACCATCGGGATTTTTCCACTAAGAAACGCATGTTCCCCGCTCGGGGGTGGCATCGCTGCGCGTGATTTTGGAGTGGCAATGCGCCCTGGAATCGTTTTGGCACGGTGCAAGGCGATGAGTCGTGTCCACACCTCCGCCCACGCCGGCGTGTTGACCGTCATCTTTCGTGCCTGTTCATCGTAATACCGCAACCCGATTGCTTGGGTGTATGTGGGCACGTCCCAAAACAGCTTGTTGTCTAAATAAGGAGAAAAAGAAAAGCCGTATGTCCCGCCTTTGGTAGTACGAAACTGCGCTGCCAACGCAAACACGGCTTCCCATGTCATCTTGTCCGTTGGATAAGGAATGCCTGCGCGCTCAAACAGGGCACGATTGTAATAGAGCGCATACGCACGAAACAGCGGGGATAATGCGTACAGTTGCCCGTCTGGCGCAAACGAACGGATGCCTGCATCGACGATCGGCACAATTTTATCCGCTGCAAATGCACCCTTGGCGATAAAGGCATCGAGCGGCTGCAACGCTTGGTTTTTGATCCACGTCTGTAACAGGGTTGTATCGAGGATCAGCACATCAGGAACATTTTCCCCTGCATTTTCCTCGAATGTGTCCTGCGAAAACGCAGTCCACTCGACCGTCACTTTGGGGTGTGTAATCTCATACGGCTCGATAAAATGCGTGCGAAACCACGCATCCGTGCCTTCGGATTGATCCATCACCGCGATGCGCACGACTGTTTTTGCTGGTGGCGCATTGGAGGGCGAAGGGCCTGTCGCACACCCTGTGAGTGCAACAAAAATCACCCCGACCATCCCGCCTAGGATGGTGTGGCGCACCGTGCGTGTGCGGTACGCCTTTTGCGTCGCTCGTATCAAGGGAATGCCCCCCTTTTTCTTGCACAAGCACACGTTCGATGGAAAAGATGACTGCTATTTTACGGTTGGTGTTGCTGCCGCTTCACGCAGTTGTTGCAACTTGGCATTGCCTTCTGTTTCCCATTGTGCGAGGACGTCTTTGAGTTTTTTCTTGCCTTTGATGACTTCCTCCATCTTGTCTAAGCCAATGCCATTGACACTATCGAGGTCGTATGAATATTTACTATATAAATTTGAGTCGTCGATGGGAAGTGCGGGTTTCAAGGATAAAAACGCCTTGATGTTGTAGTTTAAGCCTTCTTTGGGCTTGGCAAAATCCACATGAGACGATAAGAACGGTTGACTGCGCGATTTGATGCGCGCCCACTCGGGCCCGTTAATAAATGCCATGAAATCCCACGCTCCCTCGGCATTTTGCGCTTTGGCGTTGAGTCCCATCAATCCTTGAATTAACATTTCTCCCCCGACCCCAGGCGCCTCAGGGTGCGTGGGAACAGTGACGACGTCCCACTCGATCGGTTCACGGGATCCGTCACGGTTGGCGCTTTCGTTAGAATTAATGAGCTGTTCTGAAATGTAATTGTAGTTGGCGATCATCATCGCCACTTTGCCGTCCGAAAATGGCTCCTGATAAAAATAGGCACGGTCTCCCCCTGTGGTCGTGTTGAAGGATGTCGGCAACGTATTGGACTTGCGCAAGGCAATGTATTGTTCGAGCAGACGCGTCCACTCTGGCGTATTGACTGTCATTTTCTCGGCATTTTCATCGTATGCACGCAGTCCCAATGCTTGCTTAAAAATACTGATATCTGTTTTGATGTCACTGTCGTACGTCTGATAAAACCCAAAGCCAAATGTGCGGTCTTTTCCCTTGCCTTCATTCAACTGTTCTGCTAGTTTGAACGTTTGTTCCCATGTCATGCCGTCTTCGGGGTATGCGATGCCTTTGTCATCAAACATTTTGCGGTTGTAAAAAAGGGCTGCGGAATTTATCAGGGGGGCGAGGGCGTACAACTTCCCATCGGTCGCAAAACTTTTGATTCCGTCGATAAGCCCAGGAGCGAGTTTGCTCGCATCAAACTTTCCCTTGGCAATGAACGTGTCGAGCGGGGCGAGCAGGTTGTTTTCCAAATATTTTGGCAATTGATTGAGCCCTTCGATGACGACAAGGTCGACGGGGTCATTGCCTGTCATGAGTTCTTTCATCAATGCAAACGTATCGACGGGTTTGTCGTATGATGTCGTCTCTGCACTGACGCTGCGTATTTCAATTTTCGTATTCGGATGGGTGATTTCGTATAGCTCTAAAAAATCTTGGCGAAAGTACTTTTCGGTGTCCGCGAACGCCCCATACGTGACCAAGCCGATGCGAAGCGTTTGTTTGATGTTGTTTTTGTCCTCTGGTGCATCGGAAAAGAGCGAGCAACCAACCAAGCTCAGTACGACGGCGATCGTCACGAGGCCTTTGAGGAATGCCTTTGCGTTACGGGATACATTGAATAATGAGATCATGGGAAATGCCTCCTTTTTTATGAACCATGAAAAATAGTACTTTCTACTTTACATTCTTATTGTGAGCGACTTCGTACGCTAACGCAAGTAGTTGCGCAAGATTTTTGGGCGGTTGATCTGTGCACCGTTACGGACACGTCCCCCACGGGGGTTTTGCTTTCTTCCAGTTGCTGGCATCTGTGCTGAAATACGCTGGTTCTGTTTTGATTGCTCGTACACACCAACGGGATAAGTCTTGATCGAAGGATTTTGCGCCAGAAAACATCCCATTCATATCTGTTACGTTTGAGACGTTCCATTTCTCCAGCGGTTGGTTGAAGGAAGTTGCTACAGAAAACATCCCATTCATATCTGTTACGTTCGAGACATTCCACTGATCCAGCGGTTGGTTGAAGGCAGTAGCACTAAAAAACATCGCACCCATATCCGTGACCTGCGAGACGCTCCACTGTGCCAACGGTTGGTTGAATGCGGTTGCTTGCCAAAACATCCCATACATATCCTTTACCTGTGAGACGTTCCACTGCGCCAACGGTTGATTGAATGATGTTGCTTCATAAAACATCCAATCCATATTCGTTACCTTTGAGACATTCCACTGTGCCAGCGGTTGGTTGAACGATTTTGCGCCGCTGAACATCGCACCCATATCCGTCACCTGCGTGACGTTCCACTGTGCCAACGGTTGGTTGAACGATTTTGCGCTATTGAACATCGCACCCATGTCCGTCACCTGCGAGACGTTCCACTTCTCCAACGGTTGATTGAATGATGTTGCCTCATAAAACATCAAACCCATATACGTCACATTCGAGACGTTCCACTGCGCCAACGGTTGGTTGAAAAATCTTGCGTAAGCAAACATCCCCTCCATATTCGTCACCTGCGAAACGTTCCACTGCTCCAACGGTTGATTGAACGATTTCGCTTCCTTAAACATCCATCCCATGTCCCTCACGTTCGAGACATTCCACTGTGCCAGCGGTTGGTTGAACGCGGACGCTCCACAAAACATCGCCGACATGTTCGTGACGTTCGCTGTATTCCACTGTGCGATGTTGTCATTCAACGTTTTCGCACCATTGAACAAGAAACTGATATCCGTTACGGTAGCGGGCAATGTCTCAGGCACTGCAGTAAGAGATACTGCGCCTGCAAATGCCCCAGATAAACTGTGCGTATCCAGTGCACCGAACGACTGTACCGCCACTAATTTTTCGATGCCAGGGAATATCCGTTTTGTGTCTTCTTCTCGAACGCAGCGGCTTTTTTCATCATCTTTCATAGCACCCCACCCCAACTGGGGCAGTCGTCCTGTGATTGTCACGACGTACTTACCTTTTTTTCCATACGTGTGCTTGGCGAGTCCTGATGTCGTCATACGAGTCGTTTTGCCATCCCCCCATTGGATCGTGACATCAGGCAATACTGCCTTGTGCACACCGACTGTGCCCTCTGCATCCATATTAAATTTTTTCCCTGGATCAAATCCTGTGCCCTTTGCCCCTTTGTTCATCTCGATGAGCATAAACGTGTTTTTTTGTGCGTTCGTTACCCGATACGGCTTTGTTGTGTCGATGTCATTTGTACCAGACAACCAGATTTCTTGTCCGTTTTTTAGTCCGTGGTTTGGCGGGGTGGTGAATAATACGGCATCATTGCTTCCCGTAACATTTGCCTTGCCGATGCGCTGTCCAGCACGTCCGATGATCGGCAGGGTGATCGTCGTTCCAGCGCTTTTCGTCGTATCGTAGACGAGCACCATCGGTTGTGCTTTTTGTGATTTTGCTTTTTGTGGTGTTTTCGCTCCCTCGGCGTGTGGGGCAGTGGCGTAGAACATCCCTGTTCCCCCAAGCAGGAAAGCAAACGTGGCGATGACGAGCATTGTTTTGCGTACGGCATACCGTGGTTTCATAGAAAACATCCTCCTCAAATTTGGATAGCACTTGTACTTATTTTATCGCTCACGTGCACCGTTACGGACACGTCCCCCACTGAGGTTTTGCTTTATTCCAGTTGCTGGCATTCACGCTGAAATTCACAGGCTCCTCTTTGATTGCTTGCACACACCAACGAGATAAATCTTGGTCGAAGGATTTTGCGCCGTTGAACATCCCGTTCATATGCATTACCTGCGAGACGTTCCACTGTGCCAACGGTTGGTTGAACGCGGTTGCTCCATAAAACATTACGCTCATATGCGTTACCTGTGAAACGTTCCACTTCTCCAACGGTTGATTGAACGCTTTTGCTTGGAAAAACATCTCTTCCGTATTCGTCACGTTCGAAACGTTCCACTTCTCCAACGATTGGTTGAACGATTTTGCTCCTGAAAACATTGCACCCATATCCGTCACCTGCGAGACATTCCACTGCTCTAACGGTTGGTTGAACGCTTCTGCTTCAAAAAACATCCATTTCATATACGTTACCTGCGAGACGTTCCACTTTTCCAATGGTTGGTTAAATGCGGTCGCTCTTGTAAACATCCCACTCATATCTGTCACGTTCGAGACATCCCACTGCTCCAACGGTTGATTAAACGTTTTCGATCCACCAAACATCCCATTCATGTCTGTCACGTTCGAAACGTTCCACTGCTGTAGCGGTTGATTGAACGCTTCTGCTCCTGAAAACATTCCACCCATATTCGTCACCTGCGAGACGTTCCACTGCGCCAACGGTTGGTTGAACGCAGTTGCTCCATAAAACATCGAACTCATATCTGTCACCTGCGAGACGTTCCACTGCTCCAAAGGTTGATTGAACTTGGGTACATCGCCAAACATTCCACCCATAGCTGTCACGTTCGAGACGTTCCACTTCTCTAACGGTTGGTTGAATGCGGTCGCCCCAGCAAACATCCCTCTCATATCCGTCACCTGCGAGACGTTCCACTGCGCCAACGGTTGGTTGAATGCGGTCGCTCCAGCAAACATCGCCCTCATACTCATCACCTGCGAGACGTTCCACTTCTCCAACGGTTGATTAAACGCTTTTGCTTCCCTAAACACTTCATACATAGATGTCACATTTGAGATATTCCACTTCTCCAAAGGTTGGTTGAATACGGTCGCTCTTGTAAACATCATCCTCATATCTGTCACTTTCGAGACGTTCCACTGTGCCAGCGGTTGATTGAACGCGGATGCCCCACAAAACATCGCCGACATGTTCGTAACGTTCGATGTATCCCAACGTGCAATGTTGTCATTAAATATTTTTGCACCGTTGAACAAATTACTGAGATTCGTTACGGTAGAGGGCAATGTCTCAGGCACTGCAGTAAGAGACACTGCACCTGCAAATGCCCCAGATAAACTGTGCGTATCTAGTGCGCCAAACGACTGTACCGCCACTAATTTTTCAATGCCAGGAAACGTACGTGTTAAGTCTTCAGGTGTGTGTTCTGGATTGCATAGGAGACCTCTATCATTTTCCACAACCCCCCACCCCAACTGGGGCAAACGCCCCGTGATCGTCACGGTGTATTTTCCTTTTTTGGCATACGTGTGTGTGGCAAGTCCCGATGTTGTCACACGACT
>JAULZZ010000145.1:0-15492 GCA_032117095.1 Paenibacillus sp. | reverse complement strand
CGGCTTCGAGTGCGGTGTCGTTTGGGTGCAGGTGGGCGTAATACGTGAGTTTGGAGAGGTGGTCGTGTTTTTTTGAGGAGGATTCGCGCTGAGGCCACGTCGACATGGGGATGATCGGCACGTATCCTTCTTGTACACGGAGGCGCAATTGCATCCGAAATTGACGTAACATTTCCCCCCAATCATCGCCGTCATACCAGATGTGCTTTTGCTCCTCGGGCGTACCGTCTGCTTCCGTCCATGCTACGCGCCAGTGGTTTTGGTGTTCAAAAATTTGCACTTGGGCGTATAGGGCATAACACCCTGGGGTCTTTTTTTTCAACCGATTTGACAAGATGGTGTTCACGGTGGGGATGCACTCCTTTTTTTGGTGGGTTTGCGACAAAACGAAAACGCGTCGCGGGTCCTGCGTCAGAAGAAGACAAAAAAACCCCTCTTACGTGTGTAAGAGAGGTGCTTCCTCTGGTGCGCATGTTTTATCGCATGCATGTAGTATACCGTATTTTGTTTGCGTATGCAAGGGTGGGCTTTTGCTCCACTGCCCTGCGGTGCAGTATAATCGAGGTATGAGAAAAGGAGGATTCCCGATGGAGGCGCAATGGGATTATTTATCTGACGAAACGGAACAGACGCGCACACGATACATCACGATGGTGACGCCGTTGCTTCATCGTTTTGATCTTGCCATTATTCATACGTCCCGTTTTTATGGGAAGAAACTTGTGATGGATATGATGCGTGGGAGGAGTGCGATCATCGGGCCCGATGACCTAGAAGAACCAGGATATTTGGAACGTACGTTTCGGATGGACGAAGAAGAAGCGCACGAGTTACGCATGTTTTTAGAAGAAGTGATTGGTCCGATTTCGTATCCAGAATAGGAAAGGTCTGCTTTTTTGGATGCCCCCGCACATCGCTACCCAAGAGGGGCGTTGGCCGTCCCTTCCTTTATTGCAACTGCGCCAAACAAGCGACCATATCTGCGGGGAGCGGGGCGGTATACGTCACCGCTTTTTTGGTATGCGGATGATGGAACGTCATTGCGGTGGCGTGTAGCGCTTGGCGTGCGATGAGCGGGGGAGCAGCAGGGAATGCGTCGACGGAAAATTCCCCGCCATAAAAACAATCTCCGATGATCGGGTGGTGGAGTGTGGCAAGATGCACGCGCAACTGATGCGTCCGTCCCGTGATCGGATGGAGTCGCACGACTGTGGCACGGCGTAACCGCTGTGTGACAACAAAGTGCGTGCGTGCCTGCTGTCCCGTGGGGGTGACGAGGCGTCGATGCGGTGCAACTGGATCGCGGGCGATGGGCAAATCGATGATGCCATGAGGACAGGCGACTACGCCGTGTACGATGGCGGTATACGTTTTGGTAAGCGTGTTCGTGTGAAATTGTTTTGCGACATAGGCATGGGCATATTGGTTTTTGGCAACGACCAACACGCCACTCGTATCGTGGTCGAGTCGATGGATGGGACGAAACGTGCGGGCAATTCCTTGTGTGTGCCAGTGGTGCATCACGCCATTGGCGATCGTTTGTGTATAGTGACCGTGTGTCGGATGAACAATCGCCCCTGCGGGTTTGAGCAGTACGAGCAAATGGTCGTCTTCATCGAGGATGTGTAGGGGCATCGGCTCGGGTGCGATCGTCGAAGGGGTATCTTCACGTAGCGTGACGGTGATATGATCAAAAAGGGACAACGTGTCGTCCATCCAACGGGGTTTTCCGTTGACGGCAATGGCGTTTTTTTGTTGGCGCAATCCTGCGAGGAGCGTACGAGAGAGCGCCATACTTGTGCGCAGAATGCGTCGCAATGTCCACCCATGTTGTTCTGGCGAGACGATGTGTTCTAAGACAGTGGGTACGCTCATCGCGTCGTGCGAAAGACGTCCGCACTGCGGGCATAGTACACGTCAGTACACCCGTATCGTGCGTTGGCGACGCGGGCGAGTGTAAAAAACAAATCAGATAAGCGGTTGATGTACGTACGCACATGTTCAGGAATCGGCTGTCGTTGGGCGAGGGTGACCATGCGACGTTCTGCCCGTCGACAGACGGTGCGACAGACGTGCAAGGCCGCGGCGGCGACACTGCCACCCGGCAAAATAAACCGAGTAATTTCTGCGGTTTCCCCATCATAACGGTCAATCCATTCTTCGAGTTGTGTCGTCATCGCAGCGGTCACCTTATAAGGCGGTTGTTTTTCGCTGTCTTCCCGCCAAATGAATGCCAAATCTCCGCCACAGTCGAATAGCTCGTGTTGGATGGTCAGCAAGTCGGCGACCATGTCACTGAATTTGGAAGATTCTAGGGAAGCAATGGCCACCCCCACACAGGCGTTGAGCTCATCGATCGTGCCGTATGCTTCGACTTGGGCATCGTCTTTGGCGACACGACCTCCGATCAAAGCGGTCGTGCCTGCGTCTCCTGTACGTGTATAAATTTTCATGAGAATTCTCCTTTTTGTTGGGGATTTTTATCGCGAACGAACCTGATTTATTGGGATGCCGCGCATCTTTTTCCTTGCGGAGATTGCGAATCAATATTTCAACACTATAAATATCGGCACTATACGCTAAAACGCCTTTTTATATTTTGAAGAATACAATGCTCTGCATCGATGTTTTCATGATTCATTCGTATTAGGACCACATCAGGTGACCCATCACAACGAATGCGAGCAACGTGGCGACTTCCATGCCTTCGACCATCGCCCCATACACATCGCCCGTCAACCCTCCCCAAGCACGACACACCGCACGACTTGCCCCTGTTGCGAGCAACCACGCGACGACAAACCCTACGAGTGCAAGTACAATAGGATACCACGAAGGGAAAACAGCCATCTCCTGCGTGCCCTTGTCCAAGAAGACGGCTAGCGTACCGACAGCACACAACATCCACAACACCCCATGACACATCGCCCAACGCCCATATTTTGGAGGGATGTTTTTGAACAATGCGTTCATCCCAGACCGCCCGCCGACATACGGAAAGTGACACAACACATGCGGGAGGATGGTGCGTGCGATAAGAGGACACAGGAACAACACAAACGTCACGAACGGGAAAGGCATCGTACTTATTATACTGTACACCAATGCCCCTTTGATCAGCAACAAGACGCACGCTGCGGTGACCCCCATTGCCCCGACGTGAGGGTCTTTGAGGATACGCTGTTTTTCAGCCATCGTGCGATGACTGCCCACGGCATCGGCGACATCGATCCATCCGTCCATGTGCAATCCCCCTGTCAGCCATACCCAAGCCCCGAGCACGAGTGCAGCGCTTGTGGCAGGCGGGGAAACGAACGACAGTGCGCAGGCAAGAAACACGAGGGTCGCCCCGATCCATGCCCCTGCCACCGGATAAAACACAATGCTACGGTTGGCGACTTTCTCATCCCAGCGAGGACGTATCGGAATTGGAAAACGTGTGAGCCATTGGAGGGCAATAGCACACGCTTCCACCGGTGCATAAAGGCGCTGTTTGAACGGAGGCAGGGGGGGCTGCGGGGTGGTGAACCCATCATTGCGTGGCTCAGTCGCTACAACCTCATCGGGAGCGCGTGAAGAAACCGCCTCCGCTTCCGCTTCCGTTTCGTTACGATGTGGGTGCAACGGAACGGGGATGCCGGCATGCACCGCATACACATGGTCGCTCATGGCGGCGAGTTGTTGGTTCATCCGACCACAGAGGTCGCGAAACAGGCGCCCGAGTGGGGTCAGAGGCACGATACCGTGGCCGACTTCATTGCTGACCACGATGAGCGTGTGCGGTGCATGCCCTGTACGGAGCGTATGCAAGCAATGGGCGATGCGTTGTGTGCAAGCTGCAGAAAGGGCGGCGTATCCTGAGGGCGATTCCAACACGGAAAGCTCATCGTCGAGAGGGAAGAGCGATTTTTGGCAGTCGAACAGTACGTTGGTCAGCCAGACGGTCATGCATTCTACCACGACGACCGCAGGATTTGCGGATTCTAGTAACTTTTGCATGCACGCAGACAGATGGAGCGGTTGTTCGATCGTGTGCCAGCGTGGTTGGGCAAGGTTGCGTGTTGCCTGATGGTGTGCAATGCGTGCGTGCATTTCCTCATCCAACGGAAGCGCAGTTGCCACATACACGGCACGTTCATGCGCACCAAGTCGTGCGAGGGCGAGTCGTTCTGCAAACGCACTTTTTCCACTGCGTGCCCCACCATAGACAAACACCATCATGGCGCATGCCCATTTTCTTTGTGCAAAGCACGCGACACATGCGCTTGCTCAAACGTGGCCATGCCACGAAAAAGAGAAGAAGTTGCGGCGAGCAGGGGCATGGCCAGCAACGCCCCCGTACCTTCCCCAAGACGCATCTCTGCATCAATCCACGGTTTCATCGCCAATGCGTGCAACACATGCGCATGACCCGGTTCTACGGACACGTGGGAGGGGAAAAGAAACGCACGGACAGCAGGGGCGATACGCACAGCGAGCAGGGCGGCGACGGTCGTCGTGTAGCCATCGAGGATGAGCGGGGTGCGTGTCAGTGCAGCGCCAAGACAAAGTCCGACCATGCCGGCGATTTCTAAGCCCCCGAGATGGCGTAAGCTGTCCCAGGGATCGTCAGCGGGGCGGTGGTGCTGTAACGCCCGTTGGACCATTGTTTTTTTATGCGCCCATTGCGTCTCATCGATCCCCGTGCCCGTACCGACGGTTTGGTCCACGGGCAAATGGAGCAACGCACTGGTCAACGCGGCGGCACTTGTCGTATTGCCAATGCCCATTTCGCCCATCGCAACAAGGTGCGTTTGGGTCGCTTCGAGACGCTGCATGGTTTCTACCCCGACGGTGATTGCGCGTAGCATGTCAGACTCCGTCATGGCAGGAGCGACCGTCATGTTGGCGGTCCCCGAGGCGACTTTTTCCATCACAAGGTTTGGATGAGACAAGGGGGAGCGCACCCCAATATCGACGCAATAGACGTGAGCGCCAGCGGCTTTCGCCAATCCATTGACTGCAGCCCCACCTGCGAGTACGTTTTGCACCATTTGGGCGGTCACTTCTTGGGGATAAGCACTGATGTTTTCGGCACATACGCCATGGTCGGCAGCCATAATGACGACCGCACGGCGGTCTAAAACAGGGAATGGTTCACGCCGGATGCCCGCAATTTGAATGGCGAACGTTTCAAGTTTCCCTAGGCTACCCCGTGGTTTTGTGAGTGCGTTGAGTCGTTGTTGCGCATCTTGCATCGCGGCTTCATTGAGTGGTTGGATGCCCTCGATCCAGTCGATGATTTTTTGAGGGACGGTGAAAATACTCAAACGAAAACCTCCTTTTTTGCGGGTGCATGTTGCATGATGGGGGCAGGAGCAGAGGTAGACGCAACAGCGGACGCATGCGGACGAATACTAAACACACGGACTAAAAACGTCTATGCAGAGCGATTCCTTTTACGAGAAAACACAGTAATTTTTAACCAATCGGATTCCTGTGTTCAAACCGTGTTTCGTATAACAGGGGTTGGAAATAACAGTTGTGGCACGTGCATCGTCGGGTGCATCAGGAGACACATGGGCGTGTCATACGTGCGTTCGATCGTTTGTGGGTGTAAGACATCGCACGGTGCACCTTGGGCGACGAGTACCCCTTGATGCAGTAGCCAGAGGGTGTCGCAATAGAGCGCCGCCATATTGAGGTCATGCAAGACGATGAGGACAGTGAGACCCGTTTGGCATTGCCACTGTCGCAACAGTGCCATGATGCGCACTTGGTATCCGAGATCCAAATTGGAGAGTGGCTCGTCGAGCAACAGTATTTGGGGTTGTTGCACCATTGCCTTGGCGATTGCGACTCTTTGACGTTCTCCGCCACTGAGTTGATCGAGCATTTTTGAAGCATGGGCGGTCAAGCCGACGTGTTCAAGCACGGTAGAGATGAGCATTTCACGGTCGTGCATATGCCAAAATGACGTTTTGTGTTGGACAGACGAAATATGCGGAGATGCTGTCGTTTGCGGTTCAAAGCCCCATGCATTTTCATGCGGATAACGTCCCATCGAGACGACATCGTGTACCGAAAAATGACATGGGGGCAGTGGTTCTTGTGTAACAACGGCGACTTTTTGCGCAAGTTGCTGACGTGTGTAGTCTTGGAGTCGCTTCCCATGGAGCACAATGTGTCCAGCATCGGGTGGCTCTACTCCCGAGACCATGCGCAAAAGGGTAGATTTTCCGCTGCCATTTGGACCGACAATTCCTACAAATCTCCCTCTTTCTACAGAGGCGTCAATCGGGTGGAGAACGGGTTGCGTGTATCGTTTCGTCACCCCACGAATGTCAATCATGCACGTGCCTCCTTGCGAGTCTCATTGTCATTGGGAATGGATGGTTTTGATGTTCACGCAATGCGTGCAAAGATACTCGGTCGTATACCAAATGCATACACATGATCGGGGAAAACCATCTTTTATTTTGTGCAAAAGGGAGCCATCTGGGCATATTTTTTTAATAGAGACATTTCGTAGGCGGATGCCGCAACTTCTTTTTCGTACACTCCCTACGCACACGACGATTGCGGGCGATAGAGCAAGTATAAAAAAAATGGAGCACCTAACGCAGCCGTGACAACCCCTAAAGGGAGTTCGGTTGGCGCGAACAATGTGCGGGCGAGCGTGTCTGCCCAGACGACATAGATGCCACCTACGAGTGCAGAAGCGGGCAAAACGAGCCGGTAATCGCTGCCGACGACGAGCCGAACCAAGTGCGGGACGACGAGTCCAACAAATCCGATCACCCCAGTGACGGCCACGGCCACAGCCGTGACAGCCGTCGCTGCGAGCAACACTGCCCACCGTGCGCGCACAATGCGGATGCCAGCATGAAAGGCGTGCCGTTCCCCAAGCGCAAACATGTTTAGGGTACGCCCAAATGCAAAGATGAAAAGCGTGATTACGACGACATACGGGGCAATGAGGACGACAAAATCCCAGCCGCGCATCGTTAATTTTCCCATGATCCAAAACACGATCGTATTGGCAGACTGCCCTTGCAGAAAAATAAGAAACGATACTGCCGCTGCCAAAAACGCTTGGACGACGATGCCTGCGAGCACCAGCGTAGGGGTTTGGAACCCATGGTCTCGCTGTGTGAGCAAAAAAATGAACAGCAACGTCGCCATTGCACACGCAAACGCCCCAAGGGGCAGTGTCCATAACCCGAGCCATGAGACGTGTACGTGAAACAACAAGACGAGCGCAGCCCCCAAGGAAGCTCCAGAGGATACGCCAAGGGTGAAGGGATCCGCAAGGGGATTGCGTAAGATGCCTTGGAACGCCGCCCCTGCGACGCCGAGCGCAACCCCAACGAGAACCCCGAGGATGACGCGTGGCAAGCGCACATCGAGAATAATCTGGGTGACGCCGACGTCGGGCGGGACATCGATCGAAGGCAAAAAGGAGAACAAGACGCGACTGACCGTCCCCCATGAGATGTCCGTTGCCCCAAAACATACACTACATATTGCAGAGGCAATCAAGCCGACTGCCAACAACCCAAGCCCGATGCGTTGACGAATAGAGACCATCATTGCGGATAAAGGGCTTGGGCAATTTGCAACAATCCTTCCGTCAGGCGAGGACCAGGACGAGAAAGCACGTTGTTGTCGATACCGACCACTCGATTTTGAACGAGTGCATCGAGTTTTTCCCATCCGTTGCGTTTGCGAATGGTAGTTTCCAACTGTTCGACCCCTTTGGCGAAGAGGATGACTTGTGGATTTTGACGAATGACGACTTCGGCGCTCATCTCCTGCCATCCTGGCGTAGTCGCCACATTGATGCCCCCTGCTTCACGGATGAGCTCATCCATAAATTCCCCAGGGCCGACAGTCCAGCCTTCTGAAAATTCAATATATACACGCTTTTTTTCTTCTGGGGGAATGGTTTTCACAAGGTCAGCCACTTTTTTTCGTTGGGCTTGCATGGTGGCGATGACCGCTGTCGCTTGGGCAGCGCGATTTACGATCGTGCCGAGCTGTGCGATGTGTGCGATCGTGTCATCTATTGTTCTTGGTTCTGTAGCAAACACAGGAACGCCCGCAGCACGCAAACCTTCGATCGTCGCTCTACTCATTGTCCATCCAGCGAATACGATGTCTGGTTTTAAGGAAACGATTTTTTCGAGGCTTGCATCAATCCCCCCGACTTTTGGTTTGGCGCGCGCTTGTTGGGGTTCGTCACTCCAATCGTCGACGCCGACGATGCGTGTATCGATTTGTAAGGCAAACAATACTTCCGTAATGCTCGGGGCAATCGAGATGATGCGCTGAGGGGCTTGCGCAAAGGTCACATCAAGTCCGGAGGCGTCTTTCACCGTAAGTGGATACGTCGTCGGATTGTTCGAGGTGACGGAGGAAACAGTTGACGTTTGTGGTGTGGAGCGGTTGTCATTTTCAGAGGACGTAGCACATCCGCTGACGAACAGACAGAGGAGGAGTAGCGAGAGGATGAGCGGATATACAGTGCGGTGTCGTAAAAAGGGCATGGGTATTCTCTCCCGTCTAGTTGAGGAAACTCGTTTTTATCATGCAACATAAAGTACAGTGAAAATGAAAAAGTGGATATTTATCGGGGGAATACGAATCACATACTGAAAATCGGTACACATACGACTGCCTTTTGCGTGAGAGCAAAAGGCGGTTTCAGTACGAAACACGGATTCGAAACATTTATGCAGAGCAATTCCTTTTAGCAAGAAAGCACAGTAATTTTTAACCCATAGGATTCTTGTATTCAAACAGTGTTTCGTGTCATCGAGGGGGATATCGGTGTTGGAATACAGATTGGGAGAAGACGAAAAAAGCCTCGTCATTCCATAGGGGGAAACACAAGTACATTCCCTAGGAAAGAGGCGTGTTCATACTGGGCAGCGCAACGTAAACCATGAATAAGCGACAAGGGGGCCCGTCCTTGCAACATTCATCCATAACGTATGTGCGTATCAACCGATATGACCAGCATCCTCATCCGCGAAGGAGGGTCTCATACACGCACAGGCAGGTCTCCTGACTCACGGGTTTTCTGTGATGTCCCCCGCCTTCCCATTTGCACATGTTACGTGACAAACAGTGGCATACGTGGAGGACGCCCCCGTGTTACAGTGGCGCGACCGTGCCGGATTTGCACCGGCTTCCCTTTTCACGATGAAAGCGATGAGGCAGCGTCTGGCTGAGAGACCACTACACGCAATCATTGTCGACCTGAGCGGCAAAACCATCAATTGGTTTGACATATAGCATCATAAACGATAGGGGAAGTAAAAAGCAAGCGCATGGCGAAACGGATTGGAAATGCACGTGTATGCGCCGGTGTTTGTCACGATGTGTCAAAATAGTTGTCGTATGTAGCCCTAATAATAAACAATGTTTAAAAACATTCATGGAGAGAGGCTTCTTTTACGAGAAGGCAAAGGAATTTTTAACCAATAGGATTCCTGTATTGGTCAAGTCCAAAATAGTGTGTAAAATGGGTCGGTTAGAAACGGTCGCTCCAAAGCCATTCTTGACGCCGAGCCTCTGCGGGAGGTGATTTGGCAGCCCAGCGGTCATCCCCCATAACGTTCCCTACGGTCACTGGAGGCTGCCAGCCGGCCAGCTTATCACACCCGCCACTCAGCATCAAGAAACGCTTCGCTTGGTCTTTTCCGCTTACTACGTTTCATTGTCCAAAGATTTGTACGCAGAGCGTCCACCCCCTAGATGATGTTCGATTTTGGTTTCCTTACATGAGCTTCGGCTTCTCGCTTTTGCAAATATTCCGTCATATCAAGATATTTCCTGCCGGATGACCATTTCTCGTCGATCTCCATGAGCAAGGCGCCAATGAGACGTTCAACCGATTCGCAATTCGGAAAGATGCGTATGACGCGTTCACGCCTGCGAATTTCCTCATTCATCCGCTCTACGTTGTTCGTCGTTCTTAAACGTCTACGATAGTACTCGGGGAGCGATAAAATCGCCGTAGCATCATCGAAACCTTCCTCCAACACCTTCATCGCTTTGCTTGCCTTCGGCTCATACGTCTCCATGGTTTGAGCCAGTAGAAGCCTCGCCGTCCCGAGATCCGGTGCTTCTAGGATTGTGCGCACACGCCCGTGCACTTCTCCCTGCAACGATTTAGGCGTAGCATCCATAATATTGCGCATGAAGTGCGTCTGGCATCGTTGCCATACTGTACCTTGAAATTCCTTGACAATCGCGTTCACAAGACCGCTGTGGCTATCGGAAGTGATCAAATCGACGCCTTTTAATCCACGGCTCTTTAGCCAAGCGAATAGCTTACTCCACGTGGATTCACTTTCGCTGTCACCAACTTGAAAGCCAAGCACCTCACGGTATCCGTCCGTATTCACTCCTGTGGCGATGAGCACCCCTCGTGATTGAATGCGGTCGTCTTCTCTTACTTTCATATAGATCGCATCGACAACGACAAACGGAAACCGTTGATCCGCTAACGGTCGATTATTCCAAGCCGTTACGATCGGATCGAGATTTTTGCAAAGGTTGCTCACCGTCGACTTCGAAAACTCCGCACCGCATAGCTCTTCGGTGATCTGGGACACTTTCCTTGTCGAAACCCCATTGACGACCATCTCCATCAGCGCGAGCACAAAGGCTTGCTCACTCCGCTGGTATCTGCCAAACAACTCGGTGGAGAAACTTCCGTCTCGCAATCGTGGGACCTTCAGTGTGATCGTGCCTACTCTTGTGGACAATGCTCTCGAGCGACTTCCATTACGATACGATTGACGGTCTTCATTACGCTCATAACGTTCCGCGCCCACGTGTTCTGTCACCTGCGCTTCGAGTACTTGATTGAGTACAGATTCCAAGAGCTTGCTCATTCCCGAATCCTTGGCATCCTTCAAGAAGAGATGGTGCAAAACTTCCGAATCTACGGTAATCTGATATTGAGCCATTTCGTTATCCTCCTGTTGAATGAAATGTTGTCAAACTCCATTCTAACCGAAGATTTCGAAAATGGCTCACACGATTTTCGAAAATCCGATTTTACACCATTATACGGACTCAACTCCTGTATTTAATCAGTGTTTATTATTAGTATCAGAGCATGATCGTTGCCAAGGTGAGGTTCATCCAACACTATAAATTCTACAATGGAAAAGCACATCTATTCAAATCTCTTGGGGCATATTTTTTGTATCTGAATCTTCCCCATCACAAGGCGCTGTACTTTTTTTAATCAAACGAAAAAATCTATACAAACAACTGTTTGTATAGATTGAAATGCCGATTCGTGCAATAAAAAGATTATCTTTTCAACCGATTTTTTTCTTCTTGTTGTTTAACATTTCTTCGGTCGTTTGTGTTGCTTTTGCGCAATCGTTCTTGAATTGTACTTCCTTTTGGGGATTCGCAACCACGGTTCGTACAATCTATTGTCTTTTGTCGTGTATCATTTCCTCGGTCGTTTGTGTTGCTATTGCGCAATCGTTCTTGAATTGTACTTCCTTTTGGGGATTCGCAACCACGGTTCATACAATCTTTTTTCGTTTGTTGTGTAATTTTTCCTCGGTCGTTTGTGTTGCTATTGCGCAATCGTTCTTGAATTGTATTTCCTTCTGATGACGCCATCACGCATCCAGGGCACACCTTCATCACAGCCAGCAGGACAGAACGCTGTTGTTCGACGGTGATCTTTTTCTGTGAAACCAATCCATCTAAAGTATCTGTAATGCACTGCGGTGATACACGATTCCAACCGCAAAAAGTACCGATACCAACGCCAATAGTGAACAAAGCAGGTCCCCATTTTTGCAATATTGGGAGAATTTTAGAAAGATTGTTAATTACGTTTGGATTAGCTACGGTTATTCCCGCTTTGATGACGGCAGCGCTGGCATACACTTTTTCCGAAGGAGTATACAATAGACCTCCGAAAAGCGTCAACACCATTCCCATCATCATGACACGATATCCCATACGTTGTTTGATCTGTTTCATGCGAACACACCCCTATTTTTGATTTTATGCGTTGTACGCAAAGCATACAACGATTACTCATTCATATTTCAAACCATCGAACCTATTGGTCAAAGCGCTAGTTGCTTTCCCGGAAAAAGCAACCGACCAGATCGATGTTTTCAATAGGGAATGAGTATGAAGCCACACGCGTGTTTTTCCTGTATTGCAACAACGACGCCGAATGATAAATTGTCAACACGTATGAAGATTCCTCTTTTCCAACGTGAACACCATCAATCTTTCACATTCGATGGGGGACTGTTTGCGATAAGAATTGTGTTGGCTTATGTACAGGCGAGCCGTTCAGGTTTCCAATACGGAAGAACACTTTATTATTTTTTCATTTTTTTATCTCGTTGTCAACAGGACAAAAAACATACTCTCCTACAATTTTTCCAATCTTTGGTCGATATCGTCCTTTCGTCGTCCTTGCGTACTGTGGATACCGATATCAAATCGATGTTGCGCATTCGATGATACTCATGCGTACTTCAAACCATCAGTCCGATCGCTGTTAGGAATTGACGGGAAAACGTATTTTCTTTGCTGCAAAAGGTAACCTTCTAGATCTATGCTTTCAAACAAGGATAGGCACCCCTATGAAATAAAACATCGTCATTAACAATCCGTTTTTTCTATGTTTTTTAGCGTTCTACCCTCTGTTGTCTTCCAAAATTCATTGCCACTTAAACTCGATCCACCAACAAAAGCGGCTGCAGCCGAGGGGCTTGTGAGCAATACATCATCCGTCAGAATATTGCTTACATTGATTTTATCCTTGTATTTTGTCCGAGCCTTTATCGCAATCTGAGGACAACTATTTGTAGTTTTCTGGGACAGTACACTACCTTTAAGGACGACAAAGCCTTCGCTTGTCCTTCGTCCGGTTGCTTTTGCGTGCGCGTTTTCAAAGTAAAGAAGTGGTTCCTCATCGGTAGGGTGTTCATTGTCAGCAGGCATGGGGGATAAAGCAACAAGCGGCTCGAAAACTTTATATCCAAGCGTACCCATAACGATGCGCGCGTATGCGACAAACTCTTGAAGCTCACTCTCTTTTTCCTCGGTGATGTTCCCTAGTGTCGGGTCGTTTCCATTTCGGACATCGTATCGCTTTGCCACACGAGCAAGCCTACAGAAACGATTTTCGAGGTATCCTATCTCCGTGGCTCCGAAGGAGTTATTAGAGGTTGTAAATAGAACAGCTTCTGTCCAGTAATCCTTATTGGAATTGCGCCTATGCTCCTGTAGACGGTAAAGTAAGCCTTCTCCATTTTTTCGTGCCCCTGCTTGTCCGACATATACAACAGGATTGGCGGTTTCATCAGCTGTGCCAAACAGAAAATAGATGCCACTTTGTTTCATGTCATCGCGCTCTTTGCATAGTTCTAAAGCTGTGCGGGGAATCTTATAGGCGACACCAGTCCAATTGGCGAGCGTACATTTGATTCGACCATTCGATTCGCCGTCCATCAAAAATAGTTGTATGTTTTTCCCCCTAGCCACGCCGACACCTCCATTTTTTCATCGCGCCTTATTTCATCGCCTTCTCGAAAGTTGAGTCCATACCAAAAACCCCGTTTCACAAGAAATCACTGTGCTTTTTACCCAATAGGACTCCTATATTCAATCCGTGTTTAGTATAACCTAGTCCCAAGTCTTGTACAAAAACGTTCTTTTGCCCGTGTGCGGCCGGACAAGCAAAAGGTACAATAACAGTGAAAACAAAAACATGCGGGATTTTCTTACGCAGCAAAGGAGGTGAACATCAATGCGAAAAGAACTGAGACTTTCAATGAGAGACAAAAAGTTGTTTGGGGTATGTGGCGGGTGGGCGGATTATTTGAACATGAACGTCACGATTATACGTCTCGTTTCTGTGGTGCTATTGTTTATTTCTTCCGGCTTTTTTGTCGTAATTTATCTCATCGCGGCACTGATTACCCCCAAAGAAAAACGATCTTTGTTTGATGGCATGGTGGACGATGACGTTTTTGGATGGCCTGGAGGAGAAAAAAAAGATGATTTATCAGGAAACTACATGAAAGAATCGAACCATACGGTTCTTTTGAAACAAATGGAGCTACTTCATAGTAGACTCGATCGAATTGAAGCTGAGATGCAAATGTTACAACAGAAAGGATGATCCGCAATGAGCATATTGAAACGGATACGAGAGATGACGACAGCATCGGCGCATCATGCACTCGATCAATTGGAGAAACCAGAGATATTGTTGCAACAAGCCGTTCGTGAAATGGAACACGATTTGCGCAAAATTGAAAGTGCGTTGGCACACCATGTGGCGCGCAATCGGATGATCCAGCAAGAGCAGCAACAAAATGATCGCTTGATTCGTACAACAAAGGAGCACATCGAAAACCATGTGCGTTCTGGAAGAGACGATCGCGCACGCAATGCCATCGCACAGTTGCTAACAGTAGAGCAACGAGGCGATGAGCTAACAAAAATACGCAACGAAATCGAAAAGACGGTCGAAGCATGGAACATACAGCGTCAAGACATGACAGAAAAACTCAAAGAAGTATATCATAAGCGCGCTACCCTCATCCATCGTTCGCGCTTGGCATACGTGCAAAAAAAATATGCGCAGAAGTTTACCGAAATGACCGATGGAACCACATTTTACTCCTTATTTGATCGCATGGAACAAAAAGTCATTGCGTTGGAAGCAGAAGCAGAAATCATCAGAAATGCTCGCCAAATGTTTCGAGATGATAGGGATGAGCAGGTACAAGAGCGAATAGAAGAGAAACTCAAACAATACAAGCACAGTGAAGGATTGTAACGGATACCATTGAAACAAACGGGCGGTGATGTTCATGGAAAAAAACCATGCAGGGGTCTTTGTCTTCTGTGGTGCGGTAGTATACAGCGGTCTTGGATTCCTCATTGGTTTTTTTTCAACCACCGCTTTGGTGTGCGTTGTATGGGGTTGGTTACTTCGGCGGAAAGCCGAAACGCGTTTTGTGGGAACGGCATTAACGATTGCGAGTTTGGTTTGCTTTGTAGGCGCTATCGCAATCGATTCGGAAAAAAATTTTTTTATGATATGGGCGATGATTGTTTGTGCGTTTTTTTTGATGAATTGGAGAAAAAAAGCAGATCATGTACTTTTTTTTAGCGAGCGGACCGGTGAACATGAAGCATGGCAAGTCACGTCGATAAAACGACGGTTTGTTGCTGGAGAGTGGTACATTGATTTTTCCCACGGAGTTTTTCAGGAAAAAGAAACGTGCATTGAGGCACGGATTGGTTTAGGGCAGATCGTCTGTATCGTTCCCAGCGAGGTTGAAGTGACCGTGATGGCGACTGTCGGACGGTAGTTGTCAAGATAGTTGTCGCTTTCTCGCAAAAACTACACGGCTGTTGGGATGGAGATTTCAAGTGCCGTATGCTGACCATAACAAGCTTGGATAAACGAACTTTTCCATTTCCAAAAATGCA
>JAULZZ010000144.1:0-2136 GCA_032117095.1 Paenibacillus sp. | reverse complement strand
CAGGCTTCCATACGTCGAAAAAAGCCATCCCCGTACTCGCAAACACAACGATGGCGACGATCGTACTCATCTGGCGGTTGATCTGCTGTGCACTCATCGGAGCTCCTTATGTAGGGACCACACCCTCGTTTAATCACACCAAACATTGTAGCGAATCGCGGAAGGCATTGTCAACGAATGAGGGCATTTTTTATTTACTATGGAGCAAATGGGAGGGGCAACTGTTCCGCAAGACCGAACGTATGCATGATAATTTGGGTGATGCGTTGGGACGCTTGTCCATCCCCGTAGGGGTTGGCGACACGACTCATGCGCGCATATAACGCACGATCAGAAAGGAGGGCTGCTGTGCGTGCGTACACGTGCGCTTCGTCGGTGCCGACGAGTGCCAAAACACCCGCCTCGATGCCTTCGGGTCGCTCTGTCGTCTCCCGCAATACGAGCACCGGTATCCCAAACGACGGCGCTTCCTCTTGCAAACCGCCGGAATCGGTCAAGATGAGGTGCGTATGCGGATACAACTGATACATTTCTACGAGATCCAACGGGTCGACAAGGCGAATACGCGCATGGTCTCCCAACATCGCATACGCAGGTTCACGCACCGCAGGAGAAGGATGGACCGGATAGACCACGACGACATCGGGGAACGTCTCCACAATGCGCCGCACCGCGCGAAATACGTGGGCGTGTCCTTCCCCTTGGGATTCTCGACGATGGGCGGTCAGCAAAAGCAAGCGACGCCCTTGCGCCCACGAAACGAGTGGATGCGAGACGCGTGGCGTGACGAGATGGGCTGCGACATCTGCCACGGTATTGCCTGTGACAAAAACCGTGGACGGTCGCTTGTTTTCACGCAATAAATTTTGTCCCGCCCATGGCGTCGGTGCAAAGTGTAGATCTGCGAGCACGCCGGTCATTTGGCGGTTCATTTCTTCTGGATACGGGGACAACTTATCGCCCGTGCGCAGGCCTGCTTCGACATGACCGACAGGAATTTGCTGCAAAAAAGCGGCATAACTCGCCAAAAACGTCGTCAATGTATCGCCATGCACCAACACGAGGTCGGGACGTTCAGTGCGCAACACGGGTTCTAGCCGTTGCAGCACGCGCACACTGATGTCCGTCAGCGTCTGCTGTGCCGTCATCACGTCCAAGTCATAGTCCGGCACGAGACCAAACACGTCCAATACCCGATCCAACATGCGACGGTGTTGTGCGGTCACGACGATTTTCGTATCGATCGCAGGTTGCTTTTGCAAGGCTAAGATCAACGGTGCCATCTTGATCGCCTCAGGACGCACCCCGAAAATCGCCATCACTTTCGGCGTTTTGCGCAAAACTTCACCCCCTCTTACACGTTTGTATCATTATACCATGGGAATAAAGGGGTGTGCACTGCGTAGGACACATGCCATGTGGGCAAGCCAAACAGGACAAAAAAACTACACCGACGGTGTAGTGAAGGGGATTTCGTCTTATCAAAGGGGAATGGCGTCATACTTCCGGTGCAGTTTGCTAAGGAACTAGGTCGCACTGAACACCGCCTGTCGAATCATCTTTTATGCACTTAACATTTGCGATTGGCTGAATGTAATAGGGATGTGGCACTATTTCTCTTAGACGTTTTGCTATCTTTTCTATTTCTGCTGCTGTCGGACTTTCCTTGTCTGCGATCGAAACACCCAACACATTTCTATACTCCTTGTAGAATAAAGCGAAATAACATTGATCTTCTATTATTTTATTTACACGATTATTCAATTCCATCTTCTCATCATGGGATAATTGTGCATACTTTTCTGCATACTTTGACTTGGTAATTTCTAATTTTTTTGAGGTATCCGTTCCTTCAACGCCTGTGAATTCCTCTGGATATTTTTCTTTAATAATATTATTCATAATTTCTTGCTTCTGTGTTGCCATTCCCGCTCTTTTGCATTGTCCGAGCGCAGTTCCATTCCCAGATATCCCAACCCCAAATCCCGCTTGATCCCACGATATCCCTACTTTTACCCCTGATACATCGGATTGTTTTATCGTATAGTTCAAGTCAACATTCAATAAACCTTGTTCGTTTTTCCCCGCACACAAACCAACCCCCCGCACGGTACCGTTGTTACAGACGTCATATAT
>JAULZZ010000143.1:0-3419 GCA_032117095.1 Paenibacillus sp. | reverse complement strand
ATCTCGAACACGACCGTTAAGCCCTCTTGCGCCGATGGTACTGCAACCGCAGGGTTGTGGAAGACTAGGTCGTTGCCTGACTTCATTCCTTTGCCGTTGATCGAACGATCAACGGCTTTTTAGTACAGTTTTTGCGTATAGCAGGAATGCACGCTGTGCGAGAGACCCGAGGCACGACCGTACGAATGGGTGTTGGTGATTTGGGAAATGGCGTGATATAATGAGCGTATTGACTACAAAGATGGGGAAGATAGGCATCTCATACGAAACACGATTTCAAACCACAGGTCTTAGCGGAAAGGTGTAGCTTTTCTACCTTCGACAAAACGCCTTTTGCTTTGCCGCAAAAGTGAGCCCCCTGTGTATGTGTTTTCAATAGGTGATTCGGTTGAGTATGAATCAGAATGTGGACAAGTTAAAATGCAAGAGTCATGCATGCACACATTTACATAAGGAGGAGTTTGCGTGTCTTGGACGCATAAATTTGCCAAAGAAGGACTTACATTTGATGATGTGTTGTTGATCCCACGGCGATCGGAGGTGTTGCCACGCGACGTGGACGTCAGCACACGGATTAGCCCTACGATCCAGTTGAAAATTCCGTTGATGAGTGCGGGGATGGACACCGTCACCGAATCTGCATTGGCGATATCCATTGCCCGCGAAGGCGGGATGGGCATCGTGCACAAAAACATGACCATTGCACAACAAGCGGAGGAAGTCGATCGCGTAAAACGTTCGGAGAGTGGCGTGATTACGAACCCATTTTCCTTGACGCCTGAACACCGGGTGTATGACGCCGAAGCATTGATGGCAAAATATCGCATCTCTGGGGTGCCGATCATTGACGAAGCGCATAAACTTGTAGGCATTTTAACGAATCGTGATTTGCGTTTTGTGCATGATTATTCAATTTATATTCGCGATGTCATGACGCAAGACGACTTGGTGACTGCACCGGTGGGGACGACGCTACAACAGGCGGAGTCGATTCTCCAAAAGCACAAAATCGAGAAGTTGCCGATTGTCGATGAAAAATATCACCTCAAAGGCCTCATCACCATCAAAGACATTGAGAAGGCAATTCAGTTTCCCGATGCGGCGAAAGATCGCTTTGGGCGGTTGCTCGTCGGGGCAGCGGTCGGCATTACGAAAGATACGTTTGAGCGTGTCGAAGCATTGCTAAACGTTGATGTCGATGCAATCGTGATTGATTCTGCCCATGGGGCGCACGTACATATTATTGAGACTGTCCAAAAAATACGCCAACAATATCCTGACTTATTGCTGATTGCAGGCAATGTTGCTACGGGGGAAGCGACACGGGATTTGATCGAAGCGGGAGCATCGGTCATTAAAGTCGGGATTGGGCCTGGCTCTATTTGTACGACTCGTGTCATCGCAGGCATTGGCGTCCCCCAAATTACAGCGATTTATGACTGTGCCACAGTGGCCAATGCGTACGGGGTGCCGATTATTGCCGATGGTGGGATCAAATATTCAGGGGACATTACGAAAGCGATTGCAGCAGGGGCGCACATCGTCATGGTCGGGTCGTTGTTTGCGGGCACAGAAGAAAGTCCGGGGGAGTCTGAGATTTACCAAGGGAGACGTTTCAAAGTGTATCGTGGGATGGGGTCGTTGGGTGCGATGCGTGAAGGCAGCAAAGACCGGTATTTCCAAGAACACGTCAACAAACTCGTGCCCGAAGGCATCGAAGGGCGCGTGCCTTACAAAGGACCACTCAAGGATACAGTCCACCAACTCATCGGAGGATTGCGTTCGGGGATGGGGTATTGTGGCACGCCAACGATCGAGGCATTGCGCACCCAAACACAATTTATGAAGATTACCAGCTCGGGTTTGCGTGAAAGTCATCCGCACGACGTACAAATTACCAAAGAAGCACCAAACTATTCCCAATAAAGGGGCGAGAACATGACAGCGGTTCGCACAGGGTGGCGTTTGGGTGTGCTGCTGGGAATGGTGTGCGGTTTGCTTTTGTACGCATTTCCCACACCGGTGACACAGGTCGTGCACGCACAAGTTGCGCCTACATTAGAAGTAAAAGCATCGGTATTGATGGAAGCGACCACGGGACAAGTGCTCCACGCATTGAATGAAAAGCAACCGTATCAGCCGGCGAGTATGACAAAAATGATGACGGAGTATATCCTCTTAGAGGAGATCAAAGCAGGACGTCTGAAGTGGGATGATGACATCGTGACATCACCGTATGCCGCCCAAGTCATCGGCTCAGGGCAACTCATGGCAGAAGGGGTTGCATACAAAGCAAAAGATGTATTCGACTTGCTTTCGATTTACTCGGGCAACGACGCCTCGGTTGCTTTTGCCGAACACCTTGCGGGAACAGAAGAACAATTTGCCAAAAAAATGAACGAAATGGCTGCGAAAATCGGGTTGTCTTCGGCATCGCGATTTATAAATTCGACGGGACTTTCGCGCAAAGACATGGGTACCTATGCGCCTGCCTCGCTCCCAGGAGAAACGTTGTTGACCGCAATAGACAGTGCACTTTTGGCGCAACGCATCGTCCTCGACCATCCGGAAGTGTTAGAGACGACGAAAATTCCAAAGTTGAAATTTCAAGGAAAATCTACCGTACAAATGGTCAACTGGAATTGGATGGTCGAAGGGAACAAGGCCAACGTAAACTTGCGTAAATTTGCGTACGAAGGGCTAGATGGACTCAAGACGGGGCACACGTCAGATGCGGGGTATTGTTTTACGGCAACCGCCCAAAAAAATGGAATGCGGCTCATTAGTGTCGTCATCGGGGCGAACTCTATCGAAGGCAGGTTTCAAGAAACGCGAAAATTATTGGATTATGGGTTTAATCAGTTTGAGAAACGGACGGTTTTGGCGGCGAAAACAACGCTCGATCAAGTCAAGACGGTGTTTATTAAAAACGGCATCGTGCAGCACATCCCTGTTGTGGCTGGTGCTGGGGTGCAATTGCTTTTACCCAAAGACGATGCGGTGACGCCGACGATTACGGTGACATGGCTTCCTCAGGAGAAACTACAAGCGCCCCTAAAAGCAGAAACGATCGTGGGTACGATCAAAGTGCAATCGGGTGCATTGAGCAAGGAAGTGCCCCTCGTCACGACAGAGCCGGTGGAAGAGGCGGGATTTTTCCGTAAACTGTGGCGAGGCTTTGTTGGTTTTTTTGCAAGTATGATGCAAGGAGTTATGGATTTGTTTTAAGCGGGAATTGATCCAAATCAGGAAGTGTATGGATAGCGGAAAACAAAGAGAACGCAGGTGTACAGGAACTTCTTTGTTCAAGGTGGCATATGATTTGAGCGTTGCAGGAAACTTTGGTATGATGACAAAGTAAAAGCAAAAATAATGCATGATACGAATCATGATGTTTTCTACACACGGTTGAACAAAAC
>JAULZZ010000142.1:0-2956 GCA_032117095.1 Paenibacillus sp. | reverse complement strand
CCTTCTGCTGCATGGTACGGCACCCCACACATGGGAATGCGCCCTTGGCTGCCCGCATCGCGTCCTGTGAGCGTAATGTCGAGCTCCCGTGCGGCCACGACCGCATCGTCAAAAAACATCTCATAAAAATCTCCCAATCGAAAAAATAAAAGTGCGTCGGGGACTTGCGTTTTTAGCTGTGTATATTGTTCCATCATCGGCGTGCGCTTCGTCACCGTACCAAATCCTCCCTCACATGCTTCAACGTTCACATGCAAGCTCATTATACCATGAATGCACGGCGCATGACGGATGGATCAGTTGGCTTGCCCGATTGCGCCCGCTCCTTTGTCGTGGCGTCTCGGCCGTTTGATGGTTATATTTTCCAAGTATGACGCATATCTTGTTGTTCATCGATGCCAGATTTTCGCCGAATGGTTTGCCATAGACGGGATAAAATGTCAGCATACTGCATGAATGTGGGCATCGTGGTCAGCTCGCGCCATATACGGGTGACGGGGAGCCATAACGTCTGCTTGTCTCCGCCATAATACGCTTGCTGCATCGCAACATCCCCGAGCGGACGGGCGTGCAAGTGTGCCGCATGTACGACGGCGACTTCTACCAATGCAAGCACGCCCCGGGCAATGTCTGGACACCCGATCCAAGAAGGCAATGTCCGATATTCAAATCCGCCATGTGCTTTGCAACGAAAATCTCCAAGCACCCCGTACTTTGGGCGACGCCGCTGTGTTTGTTCCCCTTCGATCATCAACAGGGGCAAAGCGACATAATTGTCCAACACACGAAGCAACGACACGGTAAGGGGGACGCCACTGAGATGAATGTGCCCCCCTAACGCAATGCCCTGCACAGGCATCCCACCGGAAACCCACGCAATCGTCGGATCGTCCATGCGCTGGGCAATCGACAGCAAGGCAGCGTGCACACGGTCAAATAGCGCCACTGCGGTCGGGGCAGGCTGTGGACGCAATTCGACGATCGCATCGAGTCGGCGGTCTCCTACACGAATTGTATCGCACCCAATGGGTCCTTTTTTGGCAAAGTAATGGCACGCTGGGACGATTTGTCCTAACGTACCATCCGTATGTCGACGTCGCAGTAGAAACTCCACGTCTGCTCCCCATCGGATGTGCGCAGTGTGCGGATGAAGTGCATTCGTATGATGAGAAATTGAAAAATCATCGGCGTGTATCGCGTCACTGGCGGAGAACTCCGCCGAAAACATAGGGGAAATGGCGACGACGGCGACTTGTTGCATGCGCTGAGGATGCACTTGCACCGTGACGACGGCAGCGCACAACCCTAACGCATAGGCACATCGTACGGCGAGGGCGCTCGCTTGGCGACCAAACGTTGTGTGTTCCTCACAAGACGCATCTGTTGCAAACGTCGCTCCTTCTTCTCGTGTCATCTGCACGACATGCAGCCCGCGCACGAATACGTCTCTGCGTTTGAACCACACACGCGTTTGTGCTTCATGCGATGCGATAAAAGGGATGCCCCATAATGTAAGCACATGTTTCCATGTGGGCGAGTCACTGATGCATTGTCGTCTCGGTTCGATGTAGTGCGAAACAACCGCCGTGTCGTTCATCGGGCGTGAGGCAATCCTTGGCGTGTTTGTTCAAAAAGGTGCTCTTCGAGGAGTCCATCGGCATCTTCCGTATACGTATCGTATTTGTGTTTGTGTGCATCCTCGTCACATCCCCCTGCACAGACGACGACGCACAATTTTGTTTCTGCAACGAGTTCGACTTCAAGCTCCCACTCCACACGCAATGTGACGGTCGCTCCATCTGCATCGACACGCGCTTCTACGCAACTCGGCTCTTGTGTAACTTGGGCGATAATTTGTTCGGAGGCGGTATGGTGATGCGGATCCATGTCGGCCAACGTCACGAGCACTTCATAGTGGGCGGTTTCATCATACACGTCTGTCTTAGAATTTCGCTCATACGAGTACCAAACGTGCATCTCGTATGCCCCAGTGACGACGACGCCTTCTTCTACCCGTTGCGTTTCGAAGCGATGGTTCATCATCCATGCCCCTAATATACTCGTTGGCACATGGGGCAACACGACAGCATGCGTTTTTTGGGTGTACTTTCTCCCTTTGCCACACACTGCTTTGGTCATGATTTCGCGACATTGCCAAGCGTGGTCGTATGCCATCTCATTAACCCCTTTCATCCCGTAACCTCTCCACATTGTATGCAGGGCATTTGCCCATTGTGACAAAAGGAGAACGGCTCAACAGGTTCCTTCGTCACGCAGTTGTATCGCAGTTTCCCCTGCGTGCGTGCCTGCCACATGCCCGGTCGAAAAGGCTGCCGTGATGTTATACCCCCCTGTATAGGCGTGAATGTCCAGTACTTCGCCACAAAAATACAACCCTGACATCCGCTTGGATTGCATTGTTTTGGGATCGACTTCTTTGACATGCACGCCTCCCCCCGTAATAAATGCTTCCTCTATCGACAACGTGCCCGTCGCATGAATGACAAACTGTTGCAGGACACGGGCAAGTGAACGCCATCCTTGTTTGGAGACATGCGCATACGTCACTTCTTCCGTGAGCCCCGCTTGTTGGATGATGAGCGGGATCATCCGTTCGGAAACGTGTCCTTTCAATACATTTTTTAGTGCTTTTTTTGGTTCGTGCTCCGCCCATGTCCGACAAAGAACGACAAAATGTTCCGCATGGTCATCTGGAAATAAATTCAATGTCAAGCGCACCCGCGACACATTGCCTGTACGCAGGACGTTCCCCACAAATTGACTGCACCGCAAGGCAATGGGACCGGACAATCCCACATGCGTGATGATCAAATCCCCTCGATGCGTCACGACAACTTTTCCCTGAGGATTCCAAACGGTGAGTGCGACATCGCGAAAGGACAGTCCTTGCAATTGCTTGCTTTGAATGAACGGTTCATCCGAGGTGATCGGCACT
>JAULZZ010000141.1:0-9954 GCA_032117095.1 Paenibacillus sp. | reverse complement strand
CGAACGGTGGAAGGGATACAGCAGGAGTTTTACGCATCCATGCAGATGGTCAACTTTTTGGCATGCGTCGCTTTTGATGCACAAGCTGAAATTGATGTGGAGCGAAATCAAGGTGAAAACAAATACGAGTATAAAGCGAATCTCAATGAACTTGTAGGCATCTTAAAAGATAAGCTGATTTTGGCAGTCGCAGAAGATTCACCGAAAAAGAGCGCAAAATACATGGACGATATTCTGAAAGAAGCAAAAAGGCATGTGATTCCCATTCGACCAAATCGATCTGAACCGAGAAATCCGTACCCGAGATCATCCGCTTTTCACCATAATCAAAAAGTCAATTGTTGACCCATCCGCTTAACCTGTTGACATTGCATTGCATACCCCTATTATACAAAAAAAAAAAAAAAACGATGTCAAGTTTTATAGATGTGCTGGGTGAAAATTTTTTTTGGTGTATGATGTAGGATGTGAAGGAAATGATGTGATGGCGTCCACGTACAGGCAGGCGTGCGGGAAAATGCACACCACCTTTCGTTGCAAAAACATCTCTGTCGATGACGTCGTACTAAACACTGATTGAATACAAGAACCCTATTGGTTAAAAATCGCCGTGATTTCTTGTGAAATATGCCCCTTGATATGGACGTTTTTAATCAGTGTTTAGTATCACCCCCCTTTTCTCCCCAAACAAAAAAGCCCGTGCCCACGCAACTGCGTGGCGGGCTCTTGTATGGTCGTGGTTTTTTACATTCCTGTAAACTCACTATTTCAAGCGAAAATTCAAAGACGCAAACATTCAAAAGGTAAAAAGGATACAACACAAAAGGTTACTGCACAGTCCTCACTAAGCGGAAGCCGGTCCCTCTGTGGCCGAAGTCCGGCGCGTAGATGCCTTCGACGTGGCTTACGGGGGTGCTAGTGCTATTGAGCGCGCTGCCACCCCGGTTCCCACGGCCAAAATAACCTTCTACAGTAATGTAGGGGTCGACAATCATCGTAAACTGCCACTCCCACACGTTCCCATTCATGTCGCAGATTCCGAGCGCATTTGTCGCTTTTTGGCATACTGTTTTCTCACTGTCCTGATTAAACCATGCTACTCTTGCGGTTTCCTTCTTGTTTTTCTCATCGTCAGTCGCCCCGCTCGCATAGTTCCCTGGTAACCACCAGTAATACGCATTGCCGTCTTTCGCCCTCGTGCGTATTGCCTGGTTTGCTAATTTTCCTTTATTTGGCTTTGTCGTGCCTAGCCATCTTGCAGCAAGTTCCCACTCTATGTCTGTCGGCAATCGATACCCGTTACCCTTTATCGGCCTTACCTTATTCGTATATGGCCATTTCGCCTCTTTTTTGAATACTTTTCCATCACTCCCAAAATACACTGGCTGCAACCCCGACTTCTCCGAATACGCATTCGTCCATATGACCGCATCCTCCCAACTTACCTCTATCACAGGCTTGTTTGTTCCTACGTTGACTCCTGTGTCTCGATTGAACCTGTATCCATTCTTAATCGCCCAATTGTACACGTCACTCCATAACGCACCTGTCACTTCTGCCTTCCCGATCTGAAAGTCACGCAAGTTCACTCGTGTGATTTTATTATCTCTCCCCAACGGCACGCTTGCAATCTTCGATGCGGGGACGTGGATCATTTGTGTCATCACAGGCGTTATTTTTCCTGTCGTTAAGGGTTTTACAGCAGATGGTTTTACAGGTTTCGCCGTGTTCGCCTGCACGAGTCCCCCGCTCCCGACCATTCCCACACATACTGCTGCGATCGCCATCCGTTTTAGTAGCATACTTTTTCCATTGTTCATCGTCTGCTTGCTCCCTTCGTATTTTCCTTGCGCACTTGCACATTTCCATTCGCCTTCGTGTACGGACGATCCCACCTCTACGCAGGCATCCCGCAGTACACTTCTTTTGTCAAACGTATTCTGTCATACATCCACCGACGTACGTCGCTGTGGCAAAACCAACGCATACAAGCAAAGTTTGTGCATCGTGATACTAAACACTGTTTAAAAACGTCCCCATACCAAGAACCCCATCTCACAAGAAATCACTGTGCTTTTTTAACCCATAGGTTTCCTGTATTCACTCCGTGTTTACGTGTTTAGTACGTGATCACGATTTCGCATGGCATATCTCTCCTTCCTCATTGCATACCCCTATTATACAAAAAAAAAAAAACGATGTCAAGTTTTATTTTTATAATAAGTATATTTTTTTCATATAATATTTAATGCGAATGGAATGTCGTAGTACAGAGAGGCATCGCCAAAAAATCCCCCTCCTCGTCCTCTGCGTCTGTGTGTGACGAGGGAAGAAGGGGGGGACGGGTAGCTGTTACTTTTCTAGCGGTTTACCTACTTTGCTCCATTGTTTTCATCGTTTATCTGCTTGAAAATTTGAAGGGATACCGCAGGCGTTTTTCGCATCCATGTAATGGACATTGGTTTTCAAACGACTACTGCTGCTCCCCCTGTCCATCCCGCACGTGTTGGCGATGCTTTGCTAGCGCATAGGCGACTTGCCAAATGTTTCCCGCTCCCATCGTCACGATGACTTCCCCTTTGGCAGGACGACTACACAATGCACTGCGCACCGCTTCATGCGTAGGCAAATACTGTGCATCGGGATGACTGTACGCCCGTATTTTTTCCGTCAGTTGTTCGGCGTTTACGCCTTCTTTGGGGAGTTCCCCTGCTGGGGCATAAATGTCCGTGATGATCACTTCATCAGCTTCTTTGAACGCACGACTAAACGACTCTAACAAAAAAAACGTACGGGAGTATCGCTGGGGTTCAAATACCACGACGACACGTCTCCCCGTCGCTTTGGCCGAAGCGATCGTCGCTGTAATTTCTGTAGGGTGGTGCGCATAGTCGTCCACAATGAGCTGTTCAGGCCCTTCGTAAAGTACGTGAAACCGCCGTTTTGTCCCTTGAAATTGTCGTAACGCCTCACAAGCACGCACAAAATCTACGCCTACTTTTTCGCAGACGATCAATGCCGCGAGTGCATTTTGTATGTTGTGTTTTCCCGGCATTGGCAACGCAATACGCCCTTTGAGTACGTCCCCTTGCCAAAAATCAAAGGCAACGCGCCGGTCGTCTAACTGCACGTCTGTCGCCCGATACGTCGCTTGAGGATGAAATCCATACGTCAAAAAAGGCGCCTGACGTGCGTGCGTTGTCGCATCCATAGTTGCATTTTGGACAAACGACGCCAAAATGGGGTCGTCAACACACACGATGACATGCCCCTCTGGGTCTACTTGTCGCATGAACTGTGCATAGGCATCCACGAGTTTCGTAAAATCTCCGTCAAAGTTTTCTAAGTGATCCGCTTCGATGTTCGTAATGACCGCCATGTGTGGCCGATAATATAAAAATGTGCCGTCACTTTCATCGGCTTCGGCAACGACATACTCCCCTTTTCCCGCCTTGGCGCCGTGTCCCGCATGCATCAATTCTCCGCCAATGACATACGTTGGGTCGACTCCGCACTGCTCCAACACAAACGCAATGAGCGACGTGGTCGTCGTCTTTCCGTGTGCCCCGGTCACGGCAATGCCCCGTTGACGATGCAACCACTCCGCCAACACTTCTGCCCGATGCAACGTGGGAATGCCTTGCGCTTGTGCGGCCTGTCGTTCTACGTTGTGCGACGCAACAGCAGAAGAATAAATGACGCGGTGTGCGCCCGTGACATGCGCAGCATCGTGCCCAATATGGATGTGTGCCCCGCGTAGCGCCAATTGCGCTGTAGACGACTGTGCGACGACGTCTGAGCCAGATACCGTATACCCTTGATCGAGCAACACGTGTGCCAGCGCACTCATGCCGTAGCCCCCGATGCCAATAAAATGTATGCGTTGACTTTCTGCCATGGGCCCTCTCACCATCCTTTGTCTTGCGGTTGTTGTTGCAACAAATGTGCCCGTGCATCCGCCAAAAAATACAACGAGCCGGTCACGATGATCAAGTCTTTCGCCGTGGCGATCGTTTGGGCATGTTTTAGGGCTGTTTCCCACTGTGAAATTACGGTCACGTGCGGGGAAATCGACGCTTGTTGTAGCGTTTGTGCGAGCACGTCGGCGAGTGCGTGGGCGTCCTGCTTCTTAAAAAAAGCCGGTTGAGTCACGACCCATACGTCCACGTCTGCGACAAACGGCACAAAAAATTGGGCGTGATCTTTCGTATCGATCATCGCAACGACGACAATGAGTCGCTCATACGTATAAAACGTCTGTAAGGCCGTTGCCAGCGCCTGTGCCCCTTCTGGATTGTGCGCCCCATCCAACACGATATGCGGGTCGTGCGCGATCGTTTCGAGTCGTCCGCACCACGTCGTCTTGCTCAAACCAGCACGCATCTGTTGTTCTTCGATATGAAACGCATAATAGTTTCGCAACAACCACGTCGTCATCAACGCAAGTGCCGCATTCTTTTGTTGAAATTGCCCGTTGAGGGTGATGTGCAGATCATGAAGCGTGCCAAACGGACTCACAAAATCAAAACGTTGCAATCCGTCTTGCATGTGGCGCGTGTCGATCGAAAATTGCGTGCCCAACGTGTACAAATTCGCTTTTTTTTCATTTGCTTTTGCTGCGATCACCGCCCATGCTTCGGGTTGACTGACCGCTGTGACGACACTCACGCCCCCTTTAATAATCCCTGCCTTTTCGGCCGCGATAAGGGGCAACGTCTCTCCAAGCACGTCTTGATGGTCATATCCAATCGTCGTAATGATGGAAACGAGTGGAACCACAACGTTCGTTGCATCGAGCCGTCCACCCAATCCCGTTTCCCACACGACGACATCGACGCACGCGACCCGCGCAAAATACAGCAATGCCACCAGCGTGCTGCACTCGAACATCGTCACCTCTCCGTGTGTTTTTGCCACTTCTTCGGCGAGGGGCTTTATGATATTGACGAGTTCGACCAAAGCATGGTCCGAAATGTCTTGTCCATTCACTTGGATACGATTCGTAAATCGTTGGATATAGGGGGACGTGAACAACCCGACTTCGTACCCTGCTTCTTGTAAAATGTGTGCCAAAAATACACACGTAGACCCTTTTCCATTCGTCCCCGCCACGTGAATGAACCGCAAACGCCGCTGGGGATGGGCGAGCCGTTCCAACATCGCTTCCATTCTGTCGAGTCCAAATTTCATGCCGTGCTGGGGCATGCGCCGTGTCAACCAAGCGATCGCTTCCTCCGCCGTCTCATACACGACTTATCCCCTCCCCAACTCGGCGAGGCGCTCGAGCACCCGTTGTCTTTGTTGTGTGTACGTCTCTAATTTTTGACGTTCTGCCGTCACGACGGCTTCGGGCGCTTTGCACATAAATTGGTCATTTTTCAACTTTTGTTCAATCCGCTCGACTTCCCCATCGAGTCGCCCCCGTTCGCGTGCAAGTCGTGCTGCTTCTTCCCCAATATCGAACAACTCCTGCATCGGGACGTAAATTTCTACGCCAGGCACGACGAGCGTCAACACTTGATCTGGCGCTTGGAGCATCGGATCGATCGTCAATGCAGACGTCTGGGCAAACCGCACGAGCAATGCCTCATTTTGCTTTAACGTTGTCGCAATGGCGTCGTCTGCTGGACGCAACAACAACACAATTTTTTGGTGGAGTGGCACTTGTTTTTCGGCACGCATGTTCCGTACCGCATGAATGATCGTCATCAACGTGTTCATCTGCGCAACAGATTCGGGCTGTATGCGTTGCACCGCGTAGACGGGCCAAGACGCCAAGACGACCATTTCTTCGTCGTTCCCCTTTGGCAAATGTGCCCATATTTCTTCCGTAATAAACGGCATGAACGGATGAAGTAGTTTTAATGTGTCGCGAAGCACTGTGATCAACACCCGTTGTGTGCGTTGGCGTGCGTGTGGCGCATTGCCGTACAATGCCATTTTTGCGATTTCGATGTACCAATCACACACGTCGTCCCACACAAAATCGTATAACGCCCGACCGCTTTCCCCAAAATCGTATCGTTGTAATCCGTCTGTGACGTGCAAGATCGTCTCGTTGAGGCGGTGCAAAATCCACTCGTCCGCCGTCGAAAGTGCCTCATCCATCCCGTGTGGTTCGCCGACGGCTTCCTCTGCTTCTTGCACATTCATCAACAAAAAACGTGCTGCATTCCACAGTTTGTTGGCAAAATTACGCGCTTGCTCGACACGCTCCCAGCGAAAACGCACGTCTTGCCCTGGTGTGCTCGTCGTCGCTAGCATAAAGCGCAAGGCATCGGCGCCGTACCGCGAAATGACATCGATCGGATCAACCCCATTGCCAAGCGATTTGGACATTTTTCGTCCTTCCCCGTCGCGCACGAGCCCGTGAATAAGCACCGTCTCAAAGGGAACCGTATTCGTACATTCGAGTCCCATCACGATCATGCGCGCGACCCAGAAAAAGATAATATCGTAGCCCGTGACGAGCACTTGCGTAGGGAAATACCGCTGGTAGTCCGTGCGTTGTTCTGGCCAACCTAACGTCGAAAATGGCCACAACGCAGAGGAGAACCACGTATCCAATACGTCTTCGTCTTGGTGAATATGCGAGGAGCCACAATGCGCACATTGTATGGGGTCGTCTTTGGCAACCGTCACTTCCCCACAGTCCGTACAATACCATGCGGGAATGCGATGCCCCCACCAAAGTTGTCGTGAAATGCACCAATCGCGCATTTCTTCCATCCATCGACGATACGTCAGTTCAAATCGAGAAGGGATGAACCGCTCTCCTCGTTGGGACGTATCATCCGTATTGGCGTGCGCATCCTGCTGGCGTGCGCGGTCAGCGAGGGGCTTCATCTTCACGAACCACTGTACGGACAACATCGGTTCAATGACGGCCCCACTGCGCTGGCTGTGACCGACTTGGTGCACGTGTGGTTGGGTGTGCACAAGCACCCCGAGATGTTGCAGTTGTGCTACAATTTGTTTGCGACAGGCGAAGCGATCCATGCCTGCGAAGGCAAGTGCTTCGTCGTTCATCCGTCCTGTTTCATCGATGATCGCAATGCTCGGCAAGCCATGACGTTGTGCCAATTCAAAGTCGAACAAATCATGTGCAGGCGTAATTTTCACTGCCCCACTGCCAAATGTCGGATCGACCTGATCGTCAGCGACGATCGGAATGCGCCGTTGGGTGAGCGGCAAGCAAATCATTTTCCCTATGTATGCGGCATAACGCTCGTCTGCGGGATGCACCGCCACTGCGGTATCGCCGAGCATCGTCTCTGGACGTGTCGTAGCCACCACGATCGTCGCATCACTGTCTTCGAGCGGATACGCCAAATGATACAATGCCCCTTGCACTTCTTTGTATTCGACTTCCATATCCGAAAGGGCGGTTTGCGCGACGGGATCCCAGTGAATCATATATTTTCCCCGATAAATGAGCCCTTGCTCGTACAAACGGACGAACAGCGCACGCACGGCTTTGGACAGTCCTTCGTCCAACGTGAACCGCTCGCGCGAATAGTCCAAAGACAACCCCAATGTCGCCCATTGTGCATGAATGTGCGTCGCACACTGCGCCTTCCATGCCCATACCCGTTGTAAAAAACCGTCTCGTCCCAGTGTTGCCCGATCAATGCCTTCCTCTCGGAGCATCGCTTCTACTTTGACTTGCGTCGAAATGCCCGCATGGTCCGTCCCCGGCAAATACAAAGCGTCAAACCCTTGCATCCGTTTCCAGCGAATCAATACGTCTTGTAAGGTGTTGTCCAGCGCATGACCGATATGCAGTGCGCCTGTCACGTTCGGGGGCGGGATTACGATCGTATACGGCGGGGCAGTGGGACGCTTTCCCGCCTGGAAAACCCCTTTTTCTACCCAAGTCGCATACCACTTTTTCTCGATGTTTTGTGGGTCATACGTCGTGCTCATGGACCCCGCTTGATGCTGTTGCACATTTTTTCCGCCTTTCGGAACAGGTGTAATTCTTCTTAAAAATATGAATCGCATATGGCTATTTCTTTAGGTAAGTCGATGAATACACAAACAACGCTCCCCTATATGTCGTGTTAGGGGGCGTTGTGCAAAATTACGTCAGCCATTGCATGACGAGCTGGTTGACGACTTTGTTGTCTGCACGTCCTTTGATGTGTGGCAATAAAGTCGCCATGACCTTGCCCATGTCTTTTTTTGATGTCGCCTGCACGTCTTCAATCGCACGTCTGATGTATTGTTCAAGTGCCGCGTGGTCGAGTGGCTGTGGCATGTACCGCTGCATAATTGCAATTTCTGCTTCATACTGGGCGACAAGATCTGTGCGTCCAGACTTAGCAAATTCTTCGATCGCTTCACGACGTTGCTTGACCTCACGCACCAACACGTCAAGCACTTGCTCATCCGTCAATGGTGTGCGTAGCGCAATCGCAACATTCTTCACCGCAGCAAGGATAAACCGTACCACAGATAGAGAAAACTTATCCCCACTTTTCATCAGCGCATGCATGTCTGCCGTCAACTGTTCAATGAGATGCATCAGGACCTCCCTAGAACTTACGCTTACGGGCTGCTTCCGATTTTTTCTTGCGTTTCACGCTCGGTTTCTCGTAGTGCCTCCGTTTTTTTACTTCGGCAAGCACGCCATCCTTAGAAATGTCTTTCTTAAAACGACGAAGTGCGGCATCAATCGTCTCATTTTTCCGTATTTTTATCTCGGACACGTTAATCCCTCCCCCCACGTACACAAGGCCTCACGTGTGCAAGGCTGTTATTAGCCATTATATGTAAGCCCATCCCCTTTGTCAATGGGTGAAAATAGGGGACGGATGTGCGTGAGGGACGTATTTTCCATTTTGACAGAAGCGCAAGCGTAGTGTACCGTGTAAGAAGACAGGGTTCATTCCGAGAAAGGACGTGTATCGATGGCGTTTGATGCAACCGTTGTCCGCGCACTCGTCCATGAGTTGCAACCCTTGGTAGGAAGCAAAATTACGAAAATTCACCATCGAGATTCCGATGAAGTCCAGCTCACCGTACGTCATCACAGCACGACACAAAAATGGATCGTACGCACGCATGCGATGCGTCCAGGGATATACCGACGCGATACGTCTATAGACGATCCGCAAGCCCCCTCGGCTTTTTGTATGCTACTACGCAAATACATCGAGGAAGGCACGATCGTGGCACTCCATCAACCGCGCATGGAACGAATCGTGACGTTCGAAATCGCCCGGAAAGAAGCATGGGATGGCATTCCCCGTGTGACGATGGTCGTCGAGTGGATGGGCAAACATAGCAATCTCATCTTACTCAATCCCCAAACGAATGGGGTACTCGATGCACTCAAACGGATTACGCCGTCGATTAGTCAGCATCGGTTGCTCGTGCCAGGCAGCGTGTATGCACCTCCTCCACACCACACGCGCCTCGATCCGTTGACGTTTTCGGCTGCCCAATGGCATCAGTGGGTTCATACGCATCTATGCGACCTCCCGCTTGCACACGTCCCCCAGCGGTTCGTCCAATCGTTTTTGGGGATCGGTCCCTTGCTCACAACGGAGTTGGGATTTCGCGCCACGCATCCCGAAACCCCACAGTGCATGACGCCTGCCCACCTGACACGCCTAGTGGACGTGTGTGTTGCGGTGTTTGCGGACATCCACGCCCATCATTATGCTCCGCAGCTCGTCCAACACGGGACAAACACGACCGTTTCTGTGGTCGCTGTCACACACCTCCACGGTACGCATCCCCTGTTCCCCTCCGTACAAGAGGCACTTTTGGCACAAACGACGCTCTCCTCTGGCGCTACTTCTACGACCGTTTCTGTACAACCCCTCCTCCGTCTCGTCACACAAGCACTAAAAAAGCTAGAAAAAAAGAGCGAAAAATTGCAACTTGCAGCCCAAGCGACAGCCCAAGCAGACACCTATCGCTTATTTGGCGAACACATTTATGCGT
>JAULZZ010000140.1:0-2725 GCA_032117095.1 Paenibacillus sp. | reverse complement strand
ATAAACCGTTCTTGTTTTAGTGTTTGCAACGTATAATCATACAGCTGTTTTGAATCAGTGCGAAAAAAAATCTCCCCTTTTGGATGCAACATTGTCGCATACAGCTGCAAAAATACAGGATGCGTCAACCGTCGCTTGACATGACGCGTTTTTGGCCACGGGTCACAAAAGTGCAAATAAATGCGCTTGATTTCCTGCGGGGCAAACCATGCGGGAAGATGTTGAACATGCCCACAAACAAAGCGAATGTTATCCATTGCCTTGCGATGACGATACACTGTTTTGGGCTGTTCCCGCCGTAAATTTGCTGTTTTCTCCTGTGCCATCCAAATCAATGCCTCATATTTATCAATGCCGATCCAATTGATCTCTGGTTGACGAATACTCATCTCGCCTATAAATTTCCCTTTGCCCATCCCAATCTCCACATAAATCGGACGATCATTGCGGAAACTCGCTTTCCATTTGCCACGAAACTGTGCAGGATTCATCACAATATAGGGGGATACTGGCACTACGACATGTTCCCGCTGTACGACATGTTCCCCCACCGTGTCTTCGTGCAACACATTTTCCGTACTTTGACTTGCTACGGGTTTGCGAAAATCTTCAAGCCACAGCGGAGGATTCGCGAGCGATTGACCCTCGACTGGTTTTTTTTTGCGACGCAAGCGCATGGGTTCATCCCCTTTCTCAATGCAGATCGGAAGACGGTTTTCGTGCCTTTCTTTCATACATCCCCTGCATCACCACGATGCGTAATGCATGCCTGAGACGAACCGTGAATACAGCCAGTGGAATCAAACATGTATGTTTCGCGGGGCAGTGCCTTGTGCATAGCTATACTATTTCTCACAATCCACCTATTGCAAACCTATCTACTGAGAACTTCCTTTTGTGGGAAACAAAAGGCTTTTTCACTGAGGCGCAAAGAAGTAGCCTTTCGGCAGGGGCTATGGATAAAAATCGTGATGCGCATTGCTGTCGCCACCGTTGGTTTTTATAGAAATGATTATAACGTAGTGTGCCCACGAGAACAACCCAATTTATACGTACGCCGTCAGGACAAGTCTGTCGGTTTTTTGTCGCATTTTTATATCTCATACTAATTCCAAACTAAAAAATCGATAAAATTCCAATCTCTCCCTGTAATACTTTTGAGAGTGTATCCCGCCGGTAACCGATTTCTTTGTCAACATTTCCAGATCATCGGCGCTATATCCCGTCAACGTGACGATTTCTTTGTTCTTCTTTCCCACGCCACCATATGCGACTACTTCTAACCGTTTGTATGCGTTCACATTTTTCTTCGTTTTTGCATTTCTTTTCTCAGCGCTATCGCATATTCTTTGTATCACACGCACGTTATTTTGTCGATATATTTGTTTGGAATTAGTATCATAACTAAACACTGATTGAATACAGCGATCCGATTGGTTAAAAATCGCTGTGTTTTCTCGTAAAAGGAAACGCTCTGCATAGACGTTTTTAATCTGCGTTTCGTATTCGTATTGGTATCATTGCAAGTGCGGTCTCCTTTATAGCTTCCCCATCAAAAATACGCAGGTTCACCAAGCGCATCCCCCTCATTCGCTCAAAAATCAAAGGACTCTCCATGACAGAGAGCCCCCGACCGTATCCGTTCTCACCGACGTGCATGGAATGGATAACAAAATGTTGTTGAAAACAAATGATGTTGCACAAAATCTAGACTGTGTGATGGGGTGCGTGACACAACGAACCGTCTTCTATGTCGTAATGCTAAACACACGGGAAACCGATGTACGTGTAACATTGAAATATCTTTTAGCCAAAAGTCGATGCATCATCCTCCCTTCGGACACGCACAGACAACCTTCGTGGGGGATAGCACGCCCGAACTGTTGTCCTCTGTATGAACCACTTCATGCAGGGCATCACCTTCTTCATGTGTCCTCAAGAAAAGGAAATACGTACTTTTTACTGCGTAGTTTCGTCACCACTGTCGTGTGCGCAGACTAAGACATCCTACACCTGTGCATACACACGAAATCCCAAACAAACCGTATCCAAAAAACCGACGAGTACTGTGCCGACTTTACGTTTGCTTGCGTGCGAAACGATCAAAATCTATACGACTATTATCTCGATCAACCATTCCTGCTGTCGCAAGAATGCTTCCTTAGTGGTCATTCTCTCGGTAGGCTACATCCCGCTGAGAACAACCCGGAAGTATGTCTGATCCCACCACTTCTCAACGACACTCCCTTTCCTCGTCTTTTCTCAAAAGCACCTCGTACGTGTATTCTTCTATCTCCCCGCTACGATACATGAGTACTATGCGTATACGTTTTGCGTGCGGGTAACGCCCCTCCTCCCTGTCTTATTCGTACGACCACTTTCCTACGATCGTGAATACACTTGCTCGTTTCGCATCTTTAATTTACCATGGATTGGAAACTGCGTCAAGCGCACATTTACATTTTTTTAATTTTTTTATGGAATTTTACATATATTTGATGAAACACCTGCAAACAGCACAAATTCTCTGTATTTTTTGATGGTAGTATGCCAATGAAATTTACGGTAAAATAACCATACGACATTTTATCCAATGAAGGAGTGGAACGACGCATGGCATCCGAAGTTGCCACCCCCCCGACATTCGACCCGATCCGCTGGCATGGCAAAAGATTTCACGCTTGGCACGTTGCGATGCAACGACAATTTGGGACAAAAATTATGA
>JAULZZ010000139.1:0-6123 GCA_032117095.1 Paenibacillus sp. | reverse complement strand
TATTTGCAATCCCAGCTTATTGAGGCGGCTGAAGCAAGCAATGCTTGCGTATTATCCGTGCAATCCAAGCAGTTTGAACCGCAAGGGGCGACGGTGTTGCTCTTATTGGCAGAAAGTCATCTTTCGATTCACACGTATCCAGAAAAGGGATTTGCTGCGATCGACTGTTATACGTGTGGCGATACGGTAGATCCGCAGTTGGCAATTTCTTACTTGGTCGATGTGTTACAACCGCAAGCGACTTATGCGAAGAAACTCGTCCGCGGTGTCGGAGAAATACAAGTGGAGTCTCCCGTATTTCGCACAGCAGTACGCACGTTGTAGGGAAGGACAGGCTCGGGTGAACGTACCTTTCGTCCTTCTTAAGTAGCCGTGGAACTTCTGGTTCCACGGCTTTCCATATGTCCTGTTTTTTCGTGAGAGAAAACTCCGTTCAACAATTCGCCACTTTTGGGTTGTGCACCCCTTCGCAAATCATGGTATACTTAACGCCATACAATCGTTGTAGCAAACAAGGGGGTGTCGGTCGTGCATATCGTTGTCGTAGGGCTGAACTATAAGACGGCACCGGTCGATGTTCGGGAACAAGTGACGATCTCCCCTGCACAACTTGGCGATGCGATGCAACAGTTATACGCACAAAAGCACGTGATGGAAGCCGTCATCGTTGCCACATGCAATCGCATGGAAATGTATGCGGTGATTGACAGTGAGACATGGTGTCCCAAGCCGATTCGTGATTTTTGGCAACAGTGGTTTTCATGCGACCACCAAGCATGGATGCCCTACACATATGCATATGAAGACGAAGAAGCGGTACGCCATCTTATGCGTGTAACGGCAGGGCTCGATTCGATGGTATGTGGGGAAACACAAATATTAGGACAGGTTCGCGATGCGTTTATGGTCGCCCAACAACGGGGGACCACAGGAACGTTATTTCATAAGCTTTTTCGTGAAGCGATTACGGTAGCAAAAAAAGCACATACGGAGACAGGCATTAACGATCGCCCTGTGTCGGTCGCTTCCGTCGCCGTGTCATTTGGCGAGCGCATAGTAGGCACGTACGCACAAAAAAAGATTGTATTGCTCGGGGCGGGGGAACTCAGTGCACTCGCCTGGAAACACTTGAAGTCCCATGGCGCAGACGATGTGACGGTCATCAATCGTTCGCGTCCGCGTGCAGACGCTTTGGCGAATCAATATGGTGGGCGTGTTTGTCCTTTTGCGCAACGGGAGCGACTCATCGCACAAGCCGATGTCGTATTTGCGTTGGCGGGCGCCGATGAACCGCTCGTCACTGTGGCGATGATTGCGCACATGCTCGCCTTGCGTGCACAGCGCCCATTGGTTTTCCTCGATTTGGCGATGCCCCGCAACATTGAACCTGCGATCGGGCAACTCGATGGTGTGCATCTGTACGATCTCGATGATGTGGCCACAACATTGCATGCACACCAAACGGTGCGCATGCAAGAGGCGCAACGCATGGAGATGTGGATTGAAGAGGCGATTGTTGCGTTCGACCAATGGTATCAGTCTTTGGGGGTTGGACCGTTGATCGGTGCCTTACAGAAAAAGGCGACTTCCATTCATGCAGAGACGATGGAGGCGATACGCCGAAAACTTCCGCATTGGCGTGAATCGGATTTGAAGATCGTGCATAAGTTGTCTAAGAGCATGGTCAACCAGCTGTTGTTCGATCCGATCCAACGGCTCAAAGAAATGGCGCCCACTGCACAGCGCGACGAAGTTTTGGCTTATTTTTCTGATTTTTTTGCACTACAACCGCTGGTAGAGGAGGCGCGTATCACCGATGTTGGTAGTGATGAGCATGTGCCTCCCCCTGTGCGCACGCATGTAGAGACGACCGTTCGCTGATCGCCCCCATCACTTCGCTGTCCCTAAAAAGGAGTCGTGCCCGTGACGAACCATACGCCATCGCTCGTCGGTACGCGAACGAGTCGCCTTGCGCAAACGCAGACCGCTTATGTTATTCGTTGTTTACAAGCGTTATGTTCGAAAAACGGCTTTGGGCACACTTTTCAAACCGAAACGTTTGTGACCAAAGGGGATACGTTTCTCACAACCCCGTTGTCCCAAATCGGGGGGAAAGGGTTGTTTGTGAGCGAGCTCGAAGACGCTTTGTTGGCTGGGAAGATTGCATTCGCCGTGCACAGCGTAAAGGACATGCCTGCCGAGTTGCCCACAGGATTGACGATTGGCTGTATCCCTGTCCGCGAGGATGCGCGTGACGTGCTGATCACCAAGGATGGGCGCCCTTTGTCCCAGCTGCCTGAGGAGGCGATCGTAGGCACGAGTAGTTTGAGGCGTGCTGCCCAACTGCGGCGTCAATTCCCCCTTTGGCGCATCGTCCCACTTCGTGGTAACGTCGATACGCGTCTCCAGAAGCTACAAACCGAGGGGATGGATGCGATCGTACTGGCTGCCGCAGGACTGCATCGGCTCGGGTGGCACGCACGGATTACGACGTATCTCGATCCGATGGTTTGCGTGCCTGCCGGGGGACAAGGTGCGTTGGCGATCGAATGTCGTGAAGACGACGCAGACATCTTGGCGTTGTTGGCGTTGTTCGAACATCCCCCGACACGTCGCGCTGTCCTTGCGGAACGTGCTTTTTTACAGGCGATGCAAGGCGGTTGTCATGCCCCGATCGGGGCATATGCGGTCATACAAGCGGACGACTCACTGGCGCTCACAGGGGCGGTAGGAGACGTCACAGGCGGTGTCGTACTGCAACACACCGTCTACGGCGACGATCCCCTCGTACTCGTCGAAGCACTGCGGACGTGGATGATACAATATGGTGCCCCATTTGGGCAAAGACAAGGCACCTGATGATGCTTCCGCTCCAAGGCAAACGTATCGTTGTCACCCGTGCAGCACACCAAGCGACTGCGTTGATCGAGGCAATCGTCCGTTTGGGTGGAGAACCTCTGCGCTGTCCTGTTATTCGCACGATTCCAGTGCGCACGCCTGCTACCGCGCAGGTGATCGAACGGATTTCCTCGCACGTACATACATACGATTTTCTCCTGTTGACGAGCGAGAATGCGTGTGTGCATTTTATGGAAAATTGCACACATTACGGCGTAGATTTGACGGCATGGCGACGTTTACGCGTCGCTACGGTCGGCCCCAAAACGGCCGACATCATCCGTCAAGCAGGGTGGGACGTATCCGTCGTTCCCGAGAAAACGTTTAGCGGTGCTGGATTGGCGCAGGCGTTGGTGACCATGTTTCCGTCTCCTTTGCGGTGCATTGTCCCTCGTGCGCACGTGGCACAGACGACGTGGATGGACACGCTACGTTTGGCAGGACATCACCTCTGTGAGTGGGTTGTGTACGAAACGGTCGCAGACCCTACCGCAGTCGCCTGTATCACAGACGCTTTGGATACGAATACGATTGATGCGATCACGTTTACCTCTCCGTCTACTGCGTTACGTTTGTATGACCACTTAACCGTGGCACAACGGCAGCGTGTCGCCACCATCCCCCTCGTGTGCATCGGGGAGACGACCGCTTCTGCGGTGCGTACACTGGGGTGGGACGTCTATGCAGTCGCTCCTGAGGCGACGATCGAATCGCTCGTACAGACATTGTGTACGACATGGACATGAACCAAAAACACGCACACAGAAAATGAGGATGCGGATGAACCCACACGAACCATTGACCAGTGCCCCTTCCCCTTCTTTTCCTTTTGCCCGTCTACGTCGTTACCGTACGTCTCCTGCTTTGCGTGCGCTCGTCCGTGAACACCACGTGGCAGTCACGGATTTGATTCAACCGTTGTTTGTCTGTCAACAGCGCACGACGCCTTATGAAATTCCTTCTATGCCTGGGGTATACCAGTATGCGCTCGAGCACCTCGAAGAAGTAGTTGGCGCATGGATGCGCGCCGGCATCCAGAGTGTCCTGTTGTTCGGTGTCCCTCACGAAAAAGACGCTGATGCCCATGAAGCGTACGACGCAGACGGTGTTGTCCAGCAAGCCATTCGCTACTTAAAGCATACTTTCCCCTCGTTATATGTCATTGCGGATACGTGTGTGTGTGCCTACACCGACCATGGACATTGTGGCTGGATCTCCCCACATACAAAGACCCTCGAGAACGATCATTCTTTGAATATGCACGTGCAAACCGCCATTTCCCAAGCCCAAGCGGGGGCAGATTGTATTGCCCCATCAAGCATGCTCGATGGGGTAGTGGGGGCGATTCGTCACGGGTTAGATTGCGCAGGGTTCCCAACGGTGCCGATCATGGCGTACGCCGTAAAATTCGCCTCTGCATACTATGGGCCTTTTCGGGATGTCGCCGACAGTGCGCCACAATTTGGCGATCGACGCACGTACCAAATGGACCCTGCCAATCGCCGAGAAGCACTGCGGGAAGCGCAAGCCGACGTCGAACAAGGCGCAGATTTTCTCATGGTCAAACCAGCACTCGCCTATTTGGACATTGTTCATGCATTGCGCCAAACGTTTTTATTGCCGATCGTCGCGTATCATGTCAGTGGCGAGTATAGCATGATCAAAGCAGGGGCACAGTGCGGATGGATTGATGAACGTGCTGTCGTCCTCGAAACGTTGCTCGGCATGCGTCGTGCGGGAGCCGATTTGATCATTACGTACCATGCTTATGCGGTCGCACAGTGGTTGCAAAGCGAAAACGCACAATGGCCGTAGCCGAAAGGGAGGGATGTCCACCATGACGATGCGTGATTTATTTTTGCGGGCGTGCAAGCAACAGGTGACGTCGCGCGCCCCCGTGTGGTTTATGCGTCAGGCGGGACGTTATGATCCGCAATACCGCAAAATCAAAGAACGGTATTCCCTCCTGGAAATTTGTGCCCAGCCGGAACTCGCAGCGGAAATTACGATGCAACCTGTGCGCACACTTGGTGTCGATGCCGCCATTTTATATTCGGATATTATGAACCCCATGGCTTCCCTTGGCGTTTCCTTTGACATCGTTCCCAACGTCGGTCCCGTCATCGAAAACCCCATTCATACGTGGGAAGCGGTGCAGGCGCTGCGTCCGATCGATGTAGAAGGGGATTTGGGGCACATTTTAGCAACCATTCGGCTGTTGCGTCAGCAGCTACAAGTGCCGCTCATTACGTTTGCAGGTGCGCCGTTCACGTTGGCCAGTTACTTGATCGAAGGGCGGCCCTCCAAACGATTTTTACGCACCAAAATGATGATGTACGCACAACCCAACGTATGGTTCGCTTTAATGGACAAGCTCGGAGACGCCGTCATCGCCTATTTGCAAGCACACGTAGCGCATGGCGCCCAAGCGGTACAACTGTTTGACAGCTGGGTCGGCGCACTGTCGCCCCACGATTTTGTCACGTATGTGTATCCGACGGTAAAACGTATTTTTAAGGCACTCGAATCGCTCCCTGTGCCGAAAATTTATTTTCCCGGTGTCGCCTCTGGGGAGTTGCTCTCCACACTCGGCGACCTCAGCGTCGACGTCATTGGGATCGACTGGCGTGTTCCGATTTCCCTTGCCCGCCAACGCTTGCCCCAGCACGTTGCCATTCAGGGGAATTTGGATCCGTTGTTGTTGACCGCCCCCGATGACGTGTTACTCGCCCAAGCAAAGCGCATCATTGACGAAGGCATGCAACAAAAAGGGTACATCTTTAACCTAGGGCACGGCTTGTTTCCTGAAGCGTCCGTTGCCCAAGTACAACGTTTAACGTCGTTTGTGCAAGAGTACTCGGCACAGCACCCACGTTTGCTGTAGAGCAAGCGCCATGTACATGTATACAAAAAGTTAGGAGGAAATGTGATGACGAATGCTCCACCGATCGGCGTATTGGTCATGTCCTATGGCACCCCTGCGCACAAAGAAGACGTCGAGGCGTATTATACGCACATTCGCAAAGGGAGAAAACCATCGGACGAACAACTCGCCCAATTGATCGAACGGTATGATGCCATTGGCGGTACGTTTCCATTGCGTCAACATACGGACCAGCAAGTATCTGCGTTACAACACACGTTGGATGCGCATCAAGGGGCAGGGCGTTTCCAGTGTTTCCAAGGTTTAAAGCATGCCGTGCCGTTTGTTGAAGACGGCGTACA
>JAULZZ010000138.1:0-7593 GCA_032117095.1 Paenibacillus sp. | reverse complement strand
AACGCTTTGCTACGCGTTGTCATAACGGCTTTGATCAAGCGCGTACTGACCTACTCGCCATGTTCTCCGCGTCGCATGGGTCCCCCACGTCCACGCTGGACATCCCCCAACCCGAACTAATGTTCTCAACGTAGCATGGGTCCCCCATGCTACGAGACGGGGTTATCCCCATTTACACATACTTCTTGACGCTCCCCCAACCAAATATGTTAAGGAGTTGAGACGTTTTCGCATGAAAATATTGGGGGTTTTTTTGCGGAGAAACGGGGTCATTCAGCAATTGGTTCACTCGTCTTTGTAATTTTTTTACATATTCAATATTAGATGATGCAGTGACGGATGCTTGCGATTCCTTACAAAAGGGCACTATTTTTTTAAGCCATGCAGGACACGCTTTGAGCGAGGCGTTCACGGTTGTGCTCGACTGAGCGATGAATTTTGAGAGAAAATTAGGCGTGTTGCCTCCGAAGCCAGCAGTAGTTTTTCCAGTTCCACCCTTTGGAGGGTTCTTGGGAGGGGCGACACTTCCACTGGAGATGGAGGGAATGCTTTCCCCGTTGGCATCGCAGTATCCTCGAATGGTCATCTGAGCCAATGTCAGCAGGACACGGCACAGCTCACCAAAAGCCATCGGGTTTTTACGCAGACTATTTTCAATCGTGTTTAAAAGCGACTTTGCTTTCCCATTTAATTTTTGAAGACATGCCTGCGTGAGAGCAGGGCACGCCCATGAAGCATACGCGAACACTTGCGCTTGGATGGTCAGGAACGTTGGATTTGCGGGGGGACTACAGAGATTAGATCCCTTGTTTTGCGCAGGGAACATGCGAGTACATTCCTGATGGACAACGGCATCTTTCTTTTGCGACGAATAGACGATAATTGCTAAGGAGAGCAAAGCGCCGATTGTCTCTACGAGCATGGGGGCTCCCGCCACCACGGGCGCAACAACGAGTGCTTCTGTTTGACGTACTGGGAGATGAATACTCGTAATGAGCAAGGACAGTGCAATACTGATACGGAAGATTGTTCGTGAAGAATAATGCTTCATGATGTTACCGCTCCTTTATTCAGATGGATTTTGGGTACTGCATATACGAAGCCGTGTATCCTGCATGTACAATTATAGAACAACGTTTTCATAAATGCAAGTAGGCTGGGGTGACAGCAACATGTGTTTAGGGGCATGCGACGAATCCCGATTGCCAACCAGATCGCCGATCAGGTAAAACACGGGTTGTCTTCTCGCACAAAGTTCCCCCTCTAGGGCACTGCTATAAAGGGCATCATGCGCATAAACAGCAGCGAAAAAAGCATTTGTTTACTTCGAGGGAATTTTTTGCAAATCGGGGTATCGTGGTGCTCTCCGTGTATCACTTTTCAAGAAAACGATGCGTAGGACATCAAGCCCGCATTGGCATTCCCGTCCAGCATAACAAAGGGGTTTCTCATACACACTACACAGCAGGTGAAGAGGCGACGGGAACACGATTTCGCCACGAACAGGAGGGTGTATTATGGGAAAATATGCCCCCATCCAGACGGCGGTGCGTAGGCATTTCCCATTTGGTCGGGATGGACTGTTCCTTTTGAGCGGGACTTTTTTGATCGCAATCGGGTTTTCATGGTTTCTCGCCCCCAACGACATCGCCTCAGGAGGCGTGCAAGGCATCTCGCTCATCGTGCGCAAACTGTGGAATATCGAACCTGCATGGACGCAATGGGTGCTCAACGTGCCCTTGTTTGTGGCGGGCATGATTTGGTTAGGGAAAAAATACAGCATCAAAACATTGATTGGTTCGCTCATTTTGCCAGGATTCGTGTATTTGACCGCAGAAGCCCCTGCGTTGACGACGCAACCGTTACTCGCCACGGCATACGGCGGGCTGATCGTCGGGCTCGGTGTCGGACTCGTATTTCGCGGGCAGTGTTCAACGGGTGGATTGGACATTGCTGCACAAATTTTAGCCAAATACGCCCACATGCGTCTTGGTGTCGCCGTGGGGATATGCGATGGCATCGTCATCTTGGTGGCTGCGCTTGTCTTTGGGGTAGAGCAGGCATTGTATGCGTGGATCGGGCTGTATGTGATGTCTGTCACGATCGACAAAGTGCAGCTCGGGTTTGGAGAGGCGCACGTGGCATTGGTCATTAGCGACCACGAAGAAACGATCGCCACAGCGATTTTGCAACACCTTGATCGTGGGGTGACACGATTTGTCGCACAAGGGGCATTTACTGCCAAACCGCGCGTCGTTTTGTTGACCGTGGTTTCCCGACGAGAAGTCACGCCCCTCAAATCGCTTGTGCAACGCATCGATCCCCGTGCATTTCTCATTTTTACGTCGGCAACAGAAGTGCGCGGAGAAGGGTTCGGAGAACAAACGGGGTCAAGGGTTGGGCGACGTATGCACACAGCGGACGTGCCAAGGAGTCCATAATATGCAACGGTGACGCACATCGGAGGAGCATGGCGAGAGGGGACGAGACGGACGGAGGGGACGCTATGGTATAATCAATTTGCCGTAAAGGGGTTGTACATCTCGTGAAAGTGGGTGGATGAGTTGGGCAGAAAGTGGAACAATATTAAGATGCGCAAAGCATCAAAAGACGCTTCCATGAGCCGTGTGTATGCAAAGTTTGGCATCGAGATTTATGCCACAGCCAAAAAAGGAGGAAGTCATCCAGAAGCCAATGCTGCGTTAAAAGTGGTATTGGAACGGGCAAAAGCGATGAACGTCCCCCGTGCGATTATCGATCGTGCATTGGAGAAAGCAACGGACGGGGCAGACGACACGTATGAGGCGTTGCGCTATGAGGGGTTTGGGGCGCATGGTGCGATGGTCATCGTCGATACGCTCACGAACAATGTCAATCGCACGGTGGCAGAGGTGCGTGCGGCGTTTACCAAAAATGGAGGGAACCTCGGAGTGTCTGGGGCGGTCTCGTACAGTTTCGATGAGATGGCCGTCGTGGGAGTGACCCCCAAAGCGGTGATGCACCATGGCAACGCATCGTATGCTGCTGCACAGTGGATTGAGTTGCTCTGGGAATGGATGTTCATCGCAGAGGTAGAACCCCGTGAGGTGTTTTATGAAGAGGCGACAGACGCAGACGAAGACGTGCAACCGACGCTCATCGTATACGGTGCGCCAGCAGATTTTCACCGCATACAAGACGTATTTCGCCAACAAGGCGTACAACAATTTGTGGTCGCAGAGATGACGTTGGTGCCTCAACATGAAGTGGCATTGCCCCCCGATGCCCAGCCTCGCTTTGAGCAATTGCTAGAAGCACTAGACAGGTTAGAAGATGTGCAACGCGTGTACCACAATGTGACGTGATGCGCATGTCGAATCACAAGGGAAGGAAAAATCTTCGTGCCTTTCGTGAAACCAACAGTTTGGAAGGAATATAATTTTTTTCTGATGTTTCATGGGAAAGCGGATGATTCCGCATAGAAATGCATAATCATAAGGGTACCTCTATAAACTACATCGTGCGCATAAACATACGCAAAAAAAATCGCTTTTTTACTGCAAAGTAATTTTTGACAAACCAGTTTATAGAGGTGCCCATTAATAAAATGGGCGGTGGGTCGTGTCAGGCGGCCTTTCTTTTTGGCACAATATTTGGTAATATTTGTATAAAGAAGGTAAATTATGCATAAATGGAGAAATATAATGGATATCGCCACGGCGGTTGTCGGTGCCAGCTTGCGGATGTGCGATCACCATGTCGCTGGAAGGGGAAACGAGAAAAAGGAGGGTTTTGTAGTTATGGCCATTGTCGTACCGTTAGATCACAAACAAATTGCGTACGTTTCGTATGAACCAGATGAAAAATGTTTGATCGTGACGTATCATCGGGGCGAAAGTCGGAAGCATCAAGACGTAGATTACATGCAGTTTTATGATTTTGTGGAATCGGGGAATAAGTTCGATAAACTATGCAGTTTGATGTCCAATGTTGTCAAATGATCTGTCAGTATTTCTGACGGTTGGCATGCAAAAAACAAGGAAATATGAGATGAACAGCGTGTATGTTGCGTGACAACTCGTGCAGTTTTGTGTCAAAACGTGTAAAATAACGCGTATAGATGCAGGGGATACGAAAATCTCCTCCATCGGGGACTTATACGAATCACATATTGAAAACATATACACAGCGGGCACCTTTTTGCAAGAAAGCAAAAAGCGGCTTAACCGAGGCGGAAAGGCGTATCCTTTCTGCGGGGGATATGGTTTAAAATCGTGATTCGTATTACTTAGCGTATAGGATGTGTAGACCATGCCGAGGCATCTCGTTACAGGAAATGGGAAAATGTTAATCAATCTCGATCACCATTCGTATATGCGGGACTTGTATTTTCCGTATGTCGGTCAGTTGAACCACGTGAGTGGGTATGCGTGTCGGGTGGGGGTATGGGTCGAAGATGTTTTTGCATGGTTAGATCACCGCGAATGGGTGCGCACGTTGGCGTATGAATCGGAGTCACTGGTGACGTGTGTCGTACTAGAACATCCGTCGCTCGCACTGCGTATCACGATAAATGACGGTGTGCACCAACGAGACAACATTTTTCTGCGTCGTTTTATGATTGAAAATAAAGTCGATCGCAAGCGCGAAGTGCGGTTGTTTTTCCATCAAGATTTGGTCATCAACGAAACAGAAGTGGGCGACACGGCGGTGTATTATCCCGAAAACCACACGGTGTTTCATTATAAGCGCGACACGTATTTTATGTTTAATGGCACAACAGGGACGGAAGGCATTTTTCAGTATACGACAGGCGTAAAACGGTTTAACCATGCCGAGGGCACGTGGAAAGATGCCGAAGACGGCCATTTGATGGGCAATGCGATCGCACAAGGGTCTGTGGACAGTACGATTTCGTTTCGGGTGACCGTGCCGGCACTGCGTACACAGACGATGTACTATTGGATGACCGCAGGACACACGCTCGAAGAGACGAAAAAGCTCAATATGTATGTGCTCGAAAGTGGCGCGGGAAACTTGCTCGATCGGACGCGCATTTATTGGCAACGGTGGGTCAACAAAAACGAACGTTACTTTGGGGACTTGTCGCCTGCGCTCATCGCCATGTTCAAACACAGTCTCTTGATCGTACGCTCACAAATTGATGAGCGAGGGGCGATTACGGCAGCCAACGATACGGACATCTTAAATTACAATCGCGACCATTATAGTTACATGTGGCCACGGGATGGTGCGCTCGTCGCCTATGCGATGTCAATGGCGGGATACCAAGGAATGGTCGCTCCGTTTTTTCATTTTTGTGCCCGTGCGATTACGGAAGAAGGATATTTGCACCACAAATACAACCCCGATGGCACGATCGGCTCTTCGTGGCATCCGTATTTGCACCAAGGACAACGTCAGCTGCCGATTCAAGAAGACGAGACGGCATTGGTGTTGTATGCATTGTGGCAAGATTATGCCAAACATGGGGTCATTGAGTTGCCGCAGTCGCTGTATCCGAGTTTAATTCGCAAGGCCGCGCGCTTTTTGCATTCGTATATCGATGCACAGCTGTTATTGCCTAAGCCGAGCTATGATTTGTGGGAGGAACGGTATGGCATTTATACGTTTACGGCATCGGCGGTATATGGAGGGCTCGTTGCGGCTGCGAATTTTGCGCGATTGTTTGGCGATGATGCGCGTTTTTCACGGTACGAGCGGGCGGCTGAACAGATGAAAGAGGCCATATTGACGCACTTGTGGGACGAATCGGCGCAGCGTTTTGCCCGCGGGTTGTATATGAAAGACGGCGTGTGGATAAAAGACATGACATTGGAAAGCAGCATATACGGCATCTTTGAGTTTGGCGTGTTGCCTGCAACAGACGAGCGGGTCGCGCGCACGATGCAGGCGATTAAGCAGGGGCTTTCTGTAAAAACAGAAATCGGCGGGATCGCCCGATACGAGCAAGACTACTATTTCCAAAAGACGACAGACTGGGAAAAAGTGCCGGGCAATCCGTGGATCATCTGTACACTGTGGGTAGCCGAGTATGAAATTGCGGCCGCGCAAACGGTGGAAGAGTTGGTTTCCCCGCGCAATACGTTACAATGGGTCGTCAATCATGCGCTATCGAGTGGGGTATTGTCTGAGCAGTTGGATCCGTTCGATGGAAGTCCTATCTCCGTCGCGCCACTGACATGGTCGCATGCGACCTATGTGTTGACGGTGACAAAATATTTGGAGAAATACGAACAGCTGGTACGCAAAATGGCCGCACACGGCGGATAATTCGAGTTTCCATACTCGTTTCAGTAGGGTATCGCTCTACCCCAAGCAGGTCAAAAGCATTTGCTTTTGACCAAAAAACACATTGATAGGAAACGCAGATTAAAAACATCTATGCAGAGCGTTTCTTTTTACGAGAAAACACAGTGATTTTTAACCAATAGGATTCCTGTATTCATACTAATTCCAAACAAATATATCGACACAATAACGTGTGTGTGATACAAAGAATATGCGATAGTGCTGAGAAAAGAAATGCAAAAACGAAGAAAAATGTGAATGCATACAAACGGTTAGAAGTAGTCGCATATCGTGGCGTGGGAAAGAAGAACAAAGAAATCGTCACGTTGACAGGATATAACGTTGATGATGTGGAGATGTTGGCAAAGAAATCGGTTATCGGCGGGATACACGTTCAAAAGTATTACAGGGTGAGACTGGAATTTTACCGATGTTTTATTTTGGAATTAGTATCAGTCGGTGTTTAGTATTCGTGTTCATATTGGTGTGCGGTACAAAGTGCAGGACAGCAGGCGAGAACACACGTGTGTATTTCTAGAATTACAACGCAAAACAGGAGGAACTTCGCAAGCAGGCGGGGTTGCTCCTGTTTTGTTATTTTCTCTATTTTTTCTTTATAAAAAACTATAATCATATAATTATATGATAAAAAACATAAGAATGATGAAGGGTAAATGAGGATAAAAAGGTGTGAGATGAAGTGGGGAGGGAGAGGGAAAAAGTGAAGAGAGGGGATTGACAAAACTGTGGGAAGGTGTTACTGTAATAATAAGGGTATAATCCCAATATATGGTAAATCTAAACAAATGCAAGGGACGACGCATTTGCATAAGGGAAAAGGAAGGGCAACAGCCAAAATGGAAGGGGAGCGATGGAGATGAGAAAGGGAAAAAGCAGACGGCAGATGATGGTGTGGGTATGTGTGGTGGGGATGATGGGGAGCAGTGTGCCGGTCGCCGGAGGACAAACGGGGAAGGAAGCAGGGCAAGTGGTGATGGAACAAGGGAATGCGGGATGGGGAGACATCGCAGGGCATTGGGCGGAGAGCACGATACGGGAGTGGGGAAAAGCAGGGCGCATTTCAGGGTATCCAGACGGAACGTTTCGACCGGATGAGCGGATCACACGTGCAGCATTCATGAAGATGGCCAATGGGTTGTATGGGGAGCTAGGGACGAAGGAAGTGGGGTATACGGACGTAAAGAAAGACGAGTGGTATACGAAGGTGATCGGACAAGCGATGGAGGCAGGATACATTGGGGGATACGAAGACAACACGATGAGAGCAGAGGCAGGGGTAAC
>JAULZZ010000137.1:3183-4596 GCA_032117095.1 Paenibacillus sp. | reverse complement strand
ACGGCGATGTTTTATTTGCAATTACAGGCGAAAGTGTTGAAGAAATTGCCAAATCGTGTGTGTATACGGGGAATGAGAAATGCTTTGCAGGTGGTGATATCGTGGTAATGAAGCATAATCAAAACCCCAATTATATCTCATATGCGTTGTCAACTACTGCAGCAAAAATGCAAAAAAGTAAGGGGAAAGTCAAAAGTAAGGTAGTTCACTCCAGTATACCTGCGCTTAAAGAAATTTCCATCCCCCTCCCCCCGCTCCCGATCCAACAAGAAATTGTGCGCATCCTAGACACCTTCACAGCGCTTATAGAAGCGCTTACAGCAGAGCTTGCAGCAAGGAAGAAGCAGTATGCGTATTATCGGGACAAGTTGTTGACGTTTGGGGATGAGGTGCCTATTGTGGCACTTGGTGAGGTGACACAATATTCCAGAGGAAGAATTAGCGCCTCAGAATTAAATGCGGATACCTACGTTGGTGTAGATAATTTGCTTCCAGACAAACGTGGTAAAACAGAGTCAAGCTATGTCCCTGAAAATGGTATGTGCACTAAATATCAAGAGGGAGATATACTTATTGGTAACATTCGACCTTATTTGAAGAAGATATGGAGAGCAACAAATACAGGTGGAGCAAATGGGGATGTCTTGGTCATCCATTTGACTGATAAAAGGATTATTTCAAAATATCTATATCAGCTACTTTGTTCAGATAACTTTTTTGTTTATGATATGCAGCACGCAAAAGGAGCAAAAATGCCACGCGGGAGCAAAGACGCGGTAATGCAATACAAAATCCCCCTCCCCCCGCTCGCCGAACAAGCCCGCATTGTCGCTATCCTCGACCGCTTCGACACCCTTGTCAACGACCTGACAAACGGTCTGCCCGCCGAAATCGCAGCAAGACGCAAACAATACGCATATTACCGCGACAAATTATTGACCTTTCCGGAGGCGCGCGGATGATGCGCATCACGATTTCAAACCATACATCCTATCGGATAAGACACCTTTTGCTTTGCCGCGAAAGCCAATCTCCCTCATTTGCCGAACAAGAAAGTACTTGCACATAAACTGCGTGAACTGCCTCAGATTGCAGATGTGCAAAATGAAAATGATGCTCCCCACATCGGCGACGATGAAATTCTCTCAGACCTCTGAGAGAAATAGCACATCGACTGCGGTTCCCTGCGCAGAGGTGTGCAAGTTTTACTCCCACCCCTCGCTGAGCAACAACACATAGTCGCCATCCTTGACTGCTTTGATGCCCTTGTCCATGTACGATTTCAAACCCAATGTCAACAGGATAAGCGGACAATCTCGGAGATGGATGAATCAGGGAGGACCGGTTTTTCTCAAGACATCAAGATTTTTTTAGATCTTCTTTTATTTTTAACATTTTCAGGGAAGCTCTTAC
>JAULZZ010000137.1:0-3173 GCA_032117095.1 Paenibacillus sp. | reverse complement strand
GTGGGGAACATTTGGTGTGCCTACGCGTATGCATGGATCAAATACAGGGCTGACCGCATATCCCCCCGGAATGACGTGGGGATTATTTGACGCTTACCCTGTTGACATTCGATTTGGCAGAGGACAAACAGGAGGCGGGGCATGCACACCGATGCACCGCTTTTTTTCGTTGTGGGGAAAAGGAGCACCCACCCGAAAGCGATAGCGTTTTTCTATTTTTCCTCAGGATAGGTGGGCGCATGTTCCCCTATGTTGCAAGGGATGTGCCATATTTTCCCTGATTGGAAGTCGGGCATCTTTTTTTCTTTCAGTCCTTTGAAGACCAAACAGATTTGGATCAACCCTCATCGGGGGTGCGCCAAAACAACCGATTGCATGCTATAATAGGGCTACGGAACACAGTGGAGGAGAAGTCTATTTCTGATGAACTACGATACAGGATGCAGGACGTGACCGTTTATGCGGTCGAATCCCTTGTTGAAACCAGAAAAACAGCGGGATGCTTTTTGCGGGAAAGCCAAAGGCGATGTAATCATCGCACGTTCGAATGGGGTGACGGTTCCTCTATAAAGTGGATTGTATGCCCAATACTAAACACTGATTAAAAACGTCCATACCAAGAAGCCCATTTCACAAGAAAACAGTGCACGTTTTAACCAATAAGATTCCTGTATTCGATCAGTGTTTAGTATAAATTGAAGCTCTAAAAATATATTTTCAAAAAACCACTTTGCAGTAAAAAAGTGATTTTTTTGCGAATATTTATGAGTGGTGATGGGGTTTATAGAAATGCCCTAAACATAAACAAAAAAGCGGTTGTTTACGGTGCGGTGATTTTTGACAAATCGGGGGATCGTAGTGCCTCATGAGCATAACTTTTGCAAGCAGGCATGGCGTATGTGTAAGAAAGTAGTGGGAAAATAAGGGGGGAATCACTCCCCATACACCACCATAAGGAGGGACGTCGATGAAAGAGATCTTTATTGGGGTTGACGATTTCCAGAAGTTCCAACAAAACGACAGTTATTACGTGGACAAAAGTTTGTTTATTCGGGAAATGATCGATTTGCGCAGTGAGGTGTTGCTCATCCCCCGCCCAAGACGGTTTGGCAAAACGCTCAATATCTCCATGTTGCGGTACTATTTTGAACGCAGTGAAGAGAACCGCCAAGGGTTGTTCACGGATCTGGCGATCTGGCAACAGGGCGAGAAATATACGAAGTTGCAAGGTACGATGCCCGTCATCTTCGTCTCGTTCAAGGATGCTAAAGGAGAAACATGGGACGACGTGTATGGTTTGATGCAGGAGGTGCTCTCGCAGGAAATAAAAAGACATAAAAAAGCGATATATCTCCGATTAGACGACGATGAGAAAGAACAATACGATGCGCTACACGCAAAAAAAGGATCCGTGCATGCGTACAAAAGGTGCTTGTTATCTCTCACCCAATGGCTACAACGTGCCTACGGCACAAAACGGGTGCTCTTGCTCATCGACGAATACGACACGCCGATCCATCAGGCGTATGCACACGGGTATTACAAGGAATGTATCGGCTTTATGCGGGGCTTGCTAGGAAGCGCACTCAAAGGCAATCCAAGTCTAGAACGCGCCGTATTGACGGGCATTTTGCGGGTGGCAAAAGAAAGCATCTTCTCGGGGCTCAACAACGTGCGCGTGTGCTCGATCTTGTCCACTGCGTTTGAGCGGTCATTCGGGCTGTTGGATAAGGAAGTAGCGACGGCACTGCGGGACTTTGGGCGTGTAGACGAAATGGACGAATTTCGACGGTGGTACAACGGGTATGTGTTTGGCGATGAGACGGTGTACAATCCGTGGTCGATCTTTCATGCGTTGGCAGAACCGCGTAGACCATTGCAACCGTACTGGGTGCATACGGGAGATACGGCGTTGATCGAACAAGCGATGGATGCGTCACGGCATGACATGATGAAGGACTTACCCCTACTGATGCAGGGCGAAGGGATCCGCAAAGACATCAATGAGCACATTTCGTTCGGCGACTTGGACAACAATCACGTGGCATCGCTATGGAGTTTTCTCGTGTTCAGCGGGTATTTGAAGGTGGGAGAAGTCGCCCATGACAGTGGGCTGACGAAAAAAGCGACTTTGCGCATACCGAACAAAGAAGTGTCGTATGTGTTCGAGCACATCGTACGGAGATGGGTTGTACGCCCGACACACACGGCGACGCACGATCCGATGTTGCAAGGGTTGCTCACAGGGGACAACGACGCTTTTGCCGAGGGGTTTGAGACGTACGTCGCTGAGACGTTCAGTTATTTTGACGTGCACACGGGAGGTGCGAAAAAAGACGGACACAATGAAAACTTGTACCACATGTTCGTCTTAGGGATGATGATCCAGTTGCGGGAGACGCATGAAGTCATCTCCAATCGGGAAAGTGGGAAGGGGCGGTACGACATGGCGCTCATCCCACGAAACGTGCAGACGCATCCCCGTGGATTCGTCTTCGAGTTCAAGGAAGTGGCGAAAGAAGCACAGTTGGAGAAGGGCGTGGCGCAAGCGTTACGACAAATATCGAACAAGGCGTATGATAGAGAGTTGACGAGACGGAAAGTCCCGCACATCGTGCATGTAGGCATCGCCTTTGTTGGGAAACAGACGGCTGTGGGCATAGAAAACAGGACAAAAGACGGGGAATGATCCGAAGTTGCAATGCAATCGTTAGAAACGATGGGGTTATACCGTCTTTTGCGAGAAAGCAAAGGGAAGCCGTCTGTGTATATGGTTTGAAATCGTTTTTCGTATTGATATGAATAAGATGAAGGAAATGGCGCTTTTGATGCGCAAACTTGCGCAAAAAATGTGCAGTGCGTCTTTGCGTATCGATGTGCGGTACACTGTGTTTTTTGTTCAAAAGAAAATGTTTTTGCCGTGGGGAGAAGGAGACTGCAACGCCGTGTCGTACGCATCGCTTTGTTAGGAGAACGTGGCAAAGAAAGAGGGCATTGCACTGCCCCCCATACACCACCATAAGGAGGAACGCCGATGAAAGAGATCTTTATCGGGGTTGACGATTTCCAGAAGTTCCAACAAAACGACAGTTATTACGTGGACAAAAGTTTGTTTATTCGGGAAATGATCGATTTGCGCAGTGAGGTGTTGCTCATCCCCCGCCCAAGACGGT
>JAULZZ010000136.1:0-19026 GCA_032117095.1 Paenibacillus sp. | reverse complement strand
GAAAAACACATCACGGGCTCATTTGGCAATGATCATGGGCGTGGCAGACACTTATTTTGCGCCAACCAAGGAGGAAGACGAAGCACTGCTGCGAGAACTCGGCATCGAACAAAAGGAGGTGAACAAGATGGAGATCATGCCTGCATGGGAGCGTTGGGGGTATGAAAAAGGCATCGGTCAAGGGCGTCAAGAAGGACTTCAAGAAGGACTTCAAGAAGGGCGTCAAGAAGGGCGTCAAGAAGGGCGTCAAGAAGGGCGTCAAGAAGGGCGTCAAGAAGGGCGTCAAGAAGGGCGTCAAGAAGGACTGCAAGAAGGAGTCGCTACTACGGTCATGAAGTTTCTCAACAAAGGATTCACGGCGGAGGAAATTGCCGAAACGATCGAATTGCCTGTGGAACAAGTCAAAAAAATGGCGCAAGGGTAAGGAGTAGCCTCCGATCGCACAACGCATGCATCATGGTGTATCGTAAGGGAAACAACATAGCAGTCGCAACATCGGCGAAGAGGAAACACCTCTCGTTTTGCTCATACGAGCAGACGAGGGGTGTTTAGCGTATCGGTGGAAGTACGTCATGCGGTTTATTTTGCCTGTTTGCATACATATGGTATACTCTTTTTGGAGTATACGTTGAGTAAAGGGAGCGATTATGATGGGAAGATGGATTGTTGCGGTGTTATTTTTTGGGGCGTTTGCCTTAGGGGTAGGCATATTGATCGCACAAACACCACCGTCTGCTCAGGTGGCGCAGGAAGAAGCCAAAAACAAACTGCAGATCGTCGCAAACAACTGGGAATTCGACCAAAAAACGTACACCGTACAGGCAGGTTCTACGTTGCAAGTTGAACTGCTTAACAAGCAAGGGATTCATGGCATTGAGATCGAAGGGCTGAACATTTCCCTTCAAGGCACAGAGTTGACAAAGGAAGTCACGTTCGATACACCAGGTGAATACAAGATCGTCTGTATCGTGTTGTGTGGGGAAGGTCACGTGGAGATGGTGTCGACGCTCGTTGTCGCATAGGGCATGCGAGAATAGGATAGTGCGTGCGCATGATGGTGTCGACGCTCGTTGTCGCATAGGGCATGCGAGAATAGGATAGTGCGTGCGCATGGTGGATGTACGGTTATTTCATGGCAGGATGGACGTTACGGTTGCTTTGCGCGTCTTTGTTTTTTTTCTCGAAATCGCGGGGCGACATAGTTGCGTTTGCGATCGCGATAAAAAATCCAGCCACCGACGAATGCGATGCCCCCGAAAAACAGCAACATCCCGAGTACGAAGGGGATCCACGGGAACGTGGGGGGGCCCATGGCAACAAATACCGCGCGTTTCATCAATATGAACCCGTATGTGGCGAGTCCACCAGGAATAACAAGCAAAATGACAGCGAGCATGCGACTGCTTGAGGAGGGCATTGTCGATCGTCCTTTTTGAGTAAGTGTGAAAGCATGTGCGTCTATTATAGCCGATAGCACCATCTTGCGTACACCGCGAGCACATTGGGCACATCAGGGGGGAAATGGTGGAGAGTACATACGATGTTGTCGTCATCGGTGGGGGACCTGGAGGATATGGAGCGGCATTGCGTGCTTCCCAACGGGGAAAACGTGTAGCGATCGTGGAGCAGTCGCATGTGGGGGGCACGTGTTTGCACGAAGGCTGTATTCCGAGTAAAACGTTATTGCGTAGTGCAGAAGTATGTGCGACGGTGCGTGATGCTGCATCGTTTGGTGTGCAGGGCATTGCGACGCCGAAGGTCGATTTTTCGGTCGTACAACAACGCAAACAGCGCATTGTCCAGACATTATATGAAGAGTTACAGATTGCCTTAAAAAGAAAAAACTTAGACATCATCCCAGGGCGTGGTCGATTGATTCGCCCGACGATTTTTTCTCCTCATCGGGGTACGGTTGGCGTAGAGCAAGACGGGGGGATGACCACGTTGTATGCCGAACACATCATTTTGGCGACGGGGGCATCCGCGCGTACGATTCCTGGTTTGGTTGTGGATGGACGATACGTATTGACTAGTCGGGAGGCGTTGCACCTGACCGCACTGCCGCAGTCGATGCTGATTGTGGGGGGCGGTGTCATTGGGATCGAGTGGGCATCGATGATGGTCGATTTTGGGGTTTCGGTCACACTCATCGAAGCGGCAGATCGTATCCTTCCTGCAGAGGATGAGACACTTGCACAACAGATGCAACAGAGCTTGGCTACTCGAGGCGTGCAGTTTCTATTGGGCGCACAAGTCGATCCTACGTCGTTGCACATTTGTGAGGGCGATTCACTGCGGGATGGACACGTGGAGATCAACGTGAGTTTGGGTGCTATGCCAGCCCGTACGCAGCGCATCGCTGTACAGTGTATCTTGGTGGCAGTTGGGCGTGTACCCCAGGTGACAGATATGGGGTTAGAACACACGGATGTCGTCGTTCACCACGGGGCCGTGCAAGTCAATGAATGGATGCAGACGAATGAATCCCACATGTATGCCATCGGAGATGTGAACGGTGGCGTACAGCTTGCCCATGCCGCAACGTACCAAGGAGAGATTGCCGCAGATCATTTGTGTGGGGTGCCGACACGGCCATTCTCGGTGTGGGACGTGCCCCGTTGCCTGTATGGACGACCAGAGATCGCCTCAATCGGGTATACATCACAACAAGCGCAACAACATAATATTGCGGTAGATGTTGTACAACGATCATTGTCGTCGCACAACAAATCGTTGGTGCACGGAGCAACGGAGGGGATGATCAAAATGGTCATCGCACGGGATACACGCAATGTGATCGGCGTCCATTTGATTGGCTTGCACGTGACGGAGATGATCGCTACCGTTTCCTTGGCGCGTCTTGTGGAAGCGACCGCATGGGAGATGGGCGTTGTCGTATATCCGCATCCGTCGATGGCGGAGTCATTTGCACGTGTGAGTCGTGCCTACGATTGGGATATTCAAAAAAGCATGGGACTTACGCCAAGACGAAACACGGTTTGAATACAGAAACCCTATTGGTGAAAAATTACTGTGCTCTCTCGTAGAAACAATCGCTCTTCGTAGAAGCTTTTAATTAGTGTTTCGTACAACACGTCAATAGCCTAAGAAGGAGGCGGCCATGAGTTTACACGAGGACGTTTTACTCGCTCCCCATCGGGCGGTGGGGTTGACCGATGCACAGTGTGTGCGCATGTACGAAGAAATGGCCACGGCACGAAAATACGATGAACGTGCGCATGTGTTACAACGTGCGGGCAAAGTCGCCTTTCATGTATCGGGAATCGGTCATGAAGTCGCACAAGTCGCGGCGGCCACGGCACTCGACCCCCAAACAGATTTGTTTTTCCCGTATTATCGGGATTATGCCTTGTTGCTTTCCATCGGCATGACGTTGCGGGAGTTGATGCTAGCGTTGTTTCTCAAAGCGGACGACCCCAACAGTGGTGGGAGACAAATGGTCGGCCATTTCGGTTGCAAACGCTTGCGTGTTTTTACGGGGTCGAGTCCGGTTGCTACGCAAATTCCCCATGCCGTTGGTGCTGCGTATGCTGCGAAATTGCGCGGGGAAAGTGCGGTTTCGTTTGTGTCTTTTGGGGAAGGCTCCAGCAACCAAGGGGACTTTCACGAAGGGTGTAATTTTGCAGGAGTACACCGGTTGCCTGTCATTTTATTTTGCGAAAACAACAGGTATGCGATTTCTGTACCAGAGAAGTTACAAATTGCTGGACGTATCGTCGATCGCGCACAAGGATATGGCTTTGCCGGCGTGCGTGTGGATGGCAACGACCCGTTTGCCGTATACGAGGCGGTACGACAAGCACGGGCGCGTGCGGTAGCGGGAGAAGGGCCCACGCTCATTGAGGCGATGATGTATCGGCTTCAACCGCATTCAACCGCAGACAACGATTTATTGTATCGTACGCAAGCAGAAATCGATGCACATCGTGCGGCCGATGGCGTCGTGCACATGCTTCACTATGTGATGCAGCAGGGACTACGCACGGAGGAACAACAACTGCAATGGATGGGCATGCTGGATGAACAGTTGCGTCAAGCGATCGAGGAAGCAGATGCCGCCCCCTATCCCCATCCCGCTACGATGATGCATCACATTTATGGTGACGAGGCGACACGGGTTATGCCGGGGAAAGGAAGTTTACCATGAAATATATCGAGGCGATTCGCCAAGCGATGCATGACGAAATGGGACGCGATGCGCGGGTGTTTGTCTTAGGAGAAGATGTGGGCAAAGGGGGAGTCCTCAATACGACGATTGGGTTGCGCGATCGTTTTGGGGCGGCGCGTGTGCTCGACACCCCGTTGGCAGAATCGGCGATCGTCGGCGTGGCGATCGGGGCGGCGATGCATGGCATGCGTCCCATCGCAGAAATTCAATTTGCAGATTTCATTTTCCCAGCCACGAATCAGATCATTTCTGAGGCCGCCAAAATACGATACCGTTCCAACAACGACTGGCATGCGCCACTGGTCATTCGTGTGCCGTATGGGGCTACGGGGGGCGGGGCGTTGTATCATTCCCAATGTCCAGAATCTGTGTTTTTCGGCGTACCCGGCTTAAAAATTGTTGCCCCTGCGACACCGTACGATGCATACGGGCTATTGATCGCTGCGATTCGTGACCCCGATCCGGTGTTGTTTTTTGAGCACAAAAAATGTTATTTGTCTATTTCAGGAGACGTGCCTGCTGACGGTTGCGTCGTGGACATCGGGCAAGCGAACGTCGTGCGTCATGGCACGGACGTGACGGTCATTACGTATGGCATGACGGTACATTTGGCACTCCGTGCGGCGGAGGCATTGGCGACGACCGAGAAAATCCAAACGCACATTTTGGATTTGCGGACGTTGCAACCGTTGGATCGTACGGCGATCTTAGAAGCCGTTGCGCACACGGGGAAAGTACTTATCGTGCACGAGGACCATAAGACAGGTGGCATTGGGGCAGAGATTGCGGCGTTTATCGCAGAAACACTATTGTACGAGCTTGATGCGCCCATTGCACGGTTGTGCGGTCCAGATGTACACGCCATTGCCATGAGTCCGACGATTGAAAAAGCGTTTTTAATTACCGAACAGCAAGTCGCCGAGGCGATTCGTCAACTCGCACAGGCATAACAGGCATAATGGATACGATGCACGCTTTCAATAGGTCATCTGTATGCATATATGTTTTCAATACGAATACTAAACACGGATTGAATACAGGAATCCTATTGGTTAAAAAGCACAGTGATTTCTTGTGAAATGGGGTTCTTGGTATGGACGTTTTTAATTCGTGTTTAGTACGAGATGTGATTCGTACGAACCAGTGAGTCGAAAGGAAGAAAATGCGATGAATACGGCGGGACATGATGTTGCTTCTCAAAACCCTATTGTGCGCGAAACGATTGTTCCAGTGCCCCATCTTGCCGAAAGTTTAGTCGCAGCGACCGTGAGTCGATGGCATGTACAACCCGGTGATCGGGTGGCCCAATACGATATTTTGTGTGAGCTCATTACCGAAAAAGTAACGACAGATATGCCTTCTCCCTTCGCAGGTGTCGTATCCGCCTTGTGCGTGGCAGCCGGAGAAGAAGCCGCTGTGGGGCAACCGTTGTGTCGACTCATTCCCGAAGGACTTTCGGAGCCCGTGCCCGATAGCTCCCTCGCAGAAGCAGAGCCTCCCAAGAGCGATGCAGACGACCGCGGGCAGGTGGAGACAGAACCTCATGCGCATTTGCGGTATTCTCCGGCGGTGTTGCATTTGGCGATGAAACACCACATTCGCTTAGACGACAAACGTCTCACGGGGTCGGGGCTTGACGGACGCATTACGAAAAAGGATGTTTTGGCATTCATTTCCCAGTATGGGTCACAAGACGAGGCGACACCGCCAACAGCACGCAGCTTGACGGACCCGACCGTACGGACGACAGGCATTCATCTGTCACAAGAACCGCGCATTCCTAAAATTGAAGTAGAAAGCAGTGGGAAGAACGAGTATTTTATTGATGTAACCCCGATTCGAAACATGATTGCGAGTCGCATGCGCCAGAGTGTGTCTGAAATCCCCCACGCATGGACGATGATTGAAGTCGATGTGACGCATTTGGTAGCGCTACGCAACAGACTAAAAGACGAATTTTTTCGTCGCGAAGGCATAAATTTGACGTACTTGGCGTTTATGATCAAGGCAGTCGTCAGTGCGATCAAGGACTATCCGATCATGAATGCGGTATGGGCGGTAGATAAAATTATTGTGAAACGAGACATTAACTTATCATTGGCGGTAGGGACAGAAGACAGTGTGGCCACGCCGGTGATCAAGCAAGCCGATCGCAAAAACATTGCGGGGATTGCCAAGGAAATCGACGAATTGGCGCGGAAAACACGCACAGGAAAGCTGACGCTGGATGATTTATCTGGGGGAACGTTTACCGTCAACAACACGGGTTCATTTGGTTCTATCGTTTCCCAACCGATTATTAACTACCCGCAAGCGGCGATCGTGACGTTTGAATCGATTGTCAAACGCCCCGTGGTCATTCAAGATATGATTGCTGTGCGTTCGATGGTCAACATTTGTTTGTCACTCGACCACCGTATTTTAGATGGGGTCATTTGTGGGCGGTTTTTGCAACGTGTAAAAGAAAATTTGGAAGCCTACCAAGAGACGACGAACGTATATTGAGGCGAATCTCTTACTGATACTAAACACGGATTGAATACAGGAATCCTATTGATTAAAAAGCGCAGTGATTTATTGTGAAATGGGGCCCTTGGTACGGACGTTTTTAAACAGTGTTTAGTATGAAAACGTACAAACAGTCAGGTGAATTTTTGGGAATATGAGAGGAGGGGAAGCACTTTGGTGCAACGACAAAGACTCGTCGACACGTTTATGCAACTCGTACAAATTGACAGCGAGTCCAAACACGAACGTTGTATTGCCGATGATTTGACCCAGCGTTTTGGGCAACTGGGGCTGGATGTATACGAGGACGATACAGCAGGTCAGACGGGGCATGGAGCGGGAAATCTCATCGTGACATGGCAAGCGACGGCGGGATTAGAAGCAGTTGTCCCGATATTTTTTACGTGTCATATGGATACCGTGATGCCTGGGAAATCCATCCAACCGCGCATTGTGCAGGAAACGATTTATTCGGATGGAACCACAATTTTGGGGAGCGATGATAAAGCAGGGATCGCTTGTTTGCTCGAAGCGATCTCCACGATGCATGAGAAAAACATCCCCCATGGACACATAGAGTTTGTGATTACTATCGGCGAGGAGAGTGGGTTGATCGGGGCACGCGCACTCGATGCGTCGAAGGTAAAGGCACGATACGGGTATGCGCTAGATTCGGATGGTCGTGTGGGGATGGTATGCATTGGGGGACCGAGTCAAAGCAAAATACACGTCGTTGTCCATGGCAAAGCATCACATGCGGGCGTGCATCCCGAAGCGGGTGTGAGTGCGATTACGGTGGCGGCCAAAGCGATCGTAGCGATGCCTCTTGGGCGGATCGATGCCCAAACGACTGCCAACATTGGGCGCATTCAAGGGGGAGGACCTACGAACATCGTGGCGGATCGGGTAGAGTTATTTGCAGAAGCGCGTAGTCACGAACATGAGAAATTGACAGCACAAGTACAGCAAATGCAACACGCCTTTGAGACGGTTGCCACTGCACATGGCGCACGCATTGAATTTTCCGATCACCTGTTGTACACGGCATATGCTTTGACCGAGCACGATCGTGTCGTGCAAGTTGCCAAACGCGCGTTTGAAACGATGGGCATCCCGTGTGATACGTTTATTTCTGGCGGGGGCAGTGATGCGAACGTATTCAATGCATATGGCATTCCGACAGCGAATCTGAGCATTGGGTACGAAGCGATTCATACGACGCAAGAACACATCCGCATTGACGACCTCGTCGATACGACGCGAGCGGTGTTGGCGATCGTCCAAGTGGCCAATACGTACACTGAACTCGCATAGGGGGAAGCCGCAAGACGGTTGCATCGATTCATGGGGCATCGGAAACCGTGTATTTTTGTTTCATTTTCATATATAAAATATAAAATTGTAGGAGTTCATCCGAAAACGTTGCATGGTGCAGGCGTTTATTTTGAGTTGGGATACTTTTCCATGGTGTGTGTCGGACGATCGCATGGTGTACTAGATGCCTCTATTTTGACATACGATGCTCAAAGGCATACGGATGGGGAGGCACGTACACAATGGAACATCACGCCATGGATCAGCAAAAAACATTTGCAATTACTGTGTTTGTCATCGTACTCTTTTTGACGGGTGTCGCTTTTGGGGCGATGTGGGTGAATGCGCTATCGACGACACAAAAACAAGAAATCGTGCATCTTTTACAACCGTATTGGCAAATGTATGCCACTGGTAAGCCACTGCCAGACCATACGGTAGAGGTGTGGACACTCGTATGGAGTCACCTCAAATGGATCGGGCTGATCGCCTTACTGGGGATCTCTGTCGTTGGTGCACCGATTATTTGTTTGTTAGACTTCCTAAAAGGCATGTTTGTTGGTTTTACGGTAGGTTTTTTGGTTGCACAATGGTCGTGGCAAGGGATGGTCGTGGCACTCATCGCCGTGTTGCCCCAGCATCTTTTTTTGCTCCCTGCCGTGCTGCTGTGTAGTGTATCTGCTTTGTCATTGAGCATGCGGCTGTTGCGACGACGGTGGGTATTGGGAAAACGGGCGTTGTGGACGACGTGGGCGTGGCAACAGCTTGGCTATGTGGCGTGTGCGATGATGGCGGTTGCGGTGGAAGTGTATGCCTCGCCCCATTTGATCCGTTGGGCAAACATGGTGGTGTCTGGGATCGGGTCTTATGCGAAACACTGATTAAAAACATTCATACCAAGGGTCCCATTTTACAAGAAATCATTGTGCTTTTTAACAATAGGATTCTTGTATTCAATCCGTGTTTAGTATTAGTATTAATACGAATCACATATTGAAACACGATAGGGGGGATGGATTGAAATCTTGATTCGTATAACGGGTGGTACATCGGGAAAACATAGAATTTTGCCAAGAAAAGTGGACAAGCAAAGAACGAGGAAATGGCGTTTCCTCGACAAGTGATCGTCGAGGAGCGGGGGGAGGGGAGAAACCGTGGACACGCGATTGGACAACATTAAACAACGATTGCAAAAACAAGGGTACAAGCTCACCCCCCAGCGGGAAGCGACCGTCCTTGTGTTGATCGAACACGAAGCAGAACATCTGAGTGCGGAAGATGTATTTATGCGTGTCAAAGGAAAAGTTCCTGAGATTGGGCTGGCCACAGTATACCGGACGCTAGAACTGTTAAGTGACTTGCACGTTTTGGAGAAACTCAATTTTGGTGATGGGGTCGCACGCTACGATTTGCGCAACGATCGCCAACGTCACCATCATCATCATCTCATTTGTATCCATTGTGGGATGATGGAAGAGATTATGGACGATTGGCTGGGGCCATTAGAAGAAAAAGTAGAACGCGACTTTAAGTTTACGGTGTTGGACCATCGACTAGATTTTCAGGGGATTTGTTGTCGTTGTCGGGAGAAGGAACAGACGACTTTGCCTTGAGCCAACGGGGAGCGCCTTTGTTTTTGCGGTCACGGTGACGGTTTTTTGGGGATGAAATTGGCGGTTTTGCAGGATGTATCGGCGATGTCGGCGTGACGGAGAGAGCAGAACGGGGAATATCTCGTACATGAGTTTGTATCTTTGGGGGCGTTTGTTTGGACGTATCGCCAAGAGACGAGGAAACTGCACGCCACTGTCCATGTTCGAGCGTCATGGGGACCATGGTCACGTGCAAGGGGTGAGCCCATTTTTCGACGACAAAGCGATGCTGTGGGGCGATGAGCATGATGGATGTGCCTTCTTTTCCCATGCGTCCGGTACGTCCGACCCGATGGACGTATTGGGCGAGTTCGAACGGGGCATCGTAGTGCAGGACATGCGTGACGTGTGTCGTGTCAAGTCCCCGTGCTAACACGTCTGTGGCAACGAGTATGGGGATTTTGCGATCACGAAATTGGCGCATTGTAGCGGTACGCTGTTCTTTTGGCTGATCGCCATATACGGCACCGACATCGAGTCCTTCGTAACGCAGTTTGGCGACGATCGTAGCCATCTCACTCGCCGCTTGCACAAAGATGAGGGCAGAAGGTGGCTGTAACGTACGCAATAGTTTGCGCATCGTCTCGATGCGATCCCGTGGTTGTACGAGCATATACGTATGGGTGATCGTAGGGGGGATGGCAAATGCTTGTTCGTCGCATGCATGGAGGTCTAGGAAACGAACGTGCGGCTGAAATTGGCGTACGATCGCTTGTGTCGCTTCTGTGATTGTCGCTGAACAGGCAACCCATTGCACGGAGCGCGACAGTTTTTTGAGCAACGCGAGCAGTTCATGATGACTGCCCAAGGAAAAGGTGTTGTCGACTTCATCAATCACGACCATGTTTAGGGCATGGAGCGGTAATTTTTGATGCATGACGAGTTCGATGATGCGCCCTGGCGTCCCGATGACGACGTGGGGTTTTTGACGCAATTGTTCGATTTGTCTTGCCAGTGATGCCCCCCCAATCACGACTTGACGACGGATTTGGCTTCCATTGAGCAGTTGCTGTGTCACTTGTCCGATTTGCATGGCGAGTTCTGCTGTCGGTGCAATAACGAGTGCTTGTGTCATTCCTATAGTGGCATCGATTTTTTGTAACAGTGGGAGGAGAAAGGCAAGTGTTTTCCCTGAACCCGTTTGGGCTTGGATTAACACGTGTTCTCCTGCGAGCAACAGCGGGATGGTTCTACTTTGCACAGCGACGGGAGACGTGATGCCGATCTCGTGAAGACGTTTCACCCAGACGCCCGAAACCCCGCACGTCTCAAACGTCGGGGAAGGAGATGGCATATCGTGCAATTGTTCTTCGGGTGGAAAGGTGTGTGGTGTGTTCAAACGAAAATTCCCCTACTCTCCAGAAATTATGGTGTGATCAGTACTTGCACGTCTATCGATCCAATCCCCTCGATTTGCAACGGCAACAACAGTAATTTTTGGGATTCAAATTGCAGTTGTTCCGTCGGCGTGAGTAGTTTCGGTGGCGTGATATCGACGTGTATGCCTTGCTGATACAACAATGTACTGAAGTTTCCACTGACCATATTGCCAAGTTCTGAAATGGCACTATGTCCCAACTCGTTTAGCTCCGTAATGACGTATCCCCCCATCATGATCGATACCATCTTCAAGGCAACTTCTTCAGGGATACCGTAATAAATATTTCCCTTAATTTCCCCTTTTATTCCGATGTGAATCCACACATACTTATCTACGCCCATGATTTCTTTTAAAAAGAATTTACCAGGAAGTGGTTTGACACCAACCAATTGCTGGATCACCAAACTTGCAGCATCTAAAAAAGGTTCGATATAACTCGATTTCACGAAAACCCCCCCTATTTTTTCGGTTTTATACTCATCCCTTATCGAAAACAGATATACAGAGGGTTGCCTTTTTCGAGAAAGTAAAAGGCATTTTAACCGGTAGTATATATGTAGTGAAATATGGATTAGTAGTATGCGATACCAGTTAGTATTTTGTCCTGTAATGGAGATACGGTTTTTGTACGTATGAATAGTATCGGCTTTGGTAAAAAAAAGATGAAGGGGAGGCGGTGCAGTTTTCTGGAAATTATCTGTGGTGCGCAACGGTATACGCAAAACCACAGGAGAAAATAAAAATTATTAGGGCATCAAGGATTTTGCACATGCATAAATGCGATCGAACAGGGGGGCTAAATCTGCCATTTCAATGCAGGAGAAGGCAATACGCAAATCGGTATCCCCCAGTGCAATCGTCCCAATGCCATACTGTGCGAGTAACGTTTGGCGCAATGTTTCCGCGTGAACGTGTCGTAATTTTAGGCACATAAAATAGCCAGAGTTGAAAGGATAAAACGACCATGCATCCGCATACGCACCCGAGGTAAGCAGTGCTTTCACCCGCTGAGCCCGCATACGCAGCAGTGCAACTTTCTCGGTGCGTTGTTGCGCAAATTGGGGATGTTGCAACGCCTGCAAGATGAACGTCTGGGAAGGATGAGAAGCACTCGAGATGACACTACGAATGATGCCGAGTGTTTTTTGTTCGAGTACGTCATTGACCGTCGGGTTATCGCTTCCATACGTGATAAATCCTACACGAAAGCCCCAGACAAATTCTTCTTTTGTGGCACCGTCAATTTTAATTGGCAAAATGCGCGGATGGATGCCGATGAGTCGTCCGAACAAAGATTCCTGAATACAGTCTTCATAAAACAAACCAAAGTAGGCGTCGTCCATGAGGACGATGAGGGTGATGCCGGCTTGGGCTCCTGCTTCTAATGCTGCGATAATGTCAGCTGCTTCTGCTTCTGTCGGCGTGTACCCCGTCGGGTTGTTGGGGAAGTTGAGCAACACGATCGCTTTGCCACGAGGCTGTTGGGCCAAAATCGCTTCTTTCAATGCGCGGGCATTGAACCGATCGTGTTCATCGTATAGGGGAAATGTGACGAGCGATGCCCCCCGACGAACGCCAAAAATAAGTTCATAGTTTTCCCAGTTTTTATCTGGCATGATCACGGCATCTTCTGCCTCGACGAACAAATCTGCTGCGATGCTGAGTCCGTGGGTTAAGGCGTGAGTGACGATCGGTTGTCCGAACGACACGTGCTGCAAGGTAGGATTTTCGGTGAGTAATTTTGTACGCCATGCTTGGCGTAACGCTGGTTTTCCTTCTGGGGGGGCATACGGATACAAATCTGCAGGGTCATAGGCAGACAGAGGCTGTTGTAATACGTCAAGATGCATCGGCACGCCTTCTTCTACGGCGATCCCGATCGTGGCGTTGTATGTATGTGCGCGTTTTTTGGCTTCCGCAGATTGGTTTAAGATACCTACCTTTGGAAAATAGATTGCTTTTCCTAGCGCAGATAAACTTTCATAGAGGGATGGCTGTGCGGCACATAGCGTATCGTTGAGCTGGCGTGCTTGTTCATTCATGGAGAAAACCCCTTTCATTGGTCGGTTGTATAGTATTTTTTGGAAAAAGAAGCAGTGAGTGTGACATAAAGAGGGCATCGCCGTAAAAAATCACGCTTGATACGCAATACGATTTGCATACAGTGATTTGGTTAGAAATCCCTTTGTTTTCTCAATAAAAGGGAGCCCTCTAAGTACCCCGCTACAAATCAATTTGTAAAAAATCACCTTGCCGTAAACAAATGATTTTTTGCGCATGTTTATGCGTGAGATGGATTTTATAGAGGCGCCCTCCTCTGCATCGATGGGTTTTTTAATCCTTGTTTAGCGATGAGGTGTGCAGAGTACGCCGATGCACTCTCCCATGCGCACGGCGTGACCTGGGGTGCATGCCGCAGTCGGCCGCATTGCCTCTGCGCTCCACAGCCATACGACGGTCGAACCAAACGTAAAATACGCCAAATCTTCGCCTTTGGTGACATGTGCAGGCGGACGATGCCCATGTTGTGTGTAGGGGATTGCAGCCACGTTCAACGCCCCAACTTTTACGAGTGCAAAAGAAGCACCTGCTACCCCCACGAAAGAAGTGATCGTGCGCGTATTTTTCGACAATACACGGGGCATGTGGCGCATGCTCCATTGGTGCACAGGATACACGGCGCCTTTTATCGTGCGAAAATGGCGCACTGGGGCACTCAAGGGGGCGTGTATCCGATGATAATGGGCAGGACTCAGATAAATGACTGCATAGCCCCCGTCTGCGTAGGCACTCGCTTCCGTACTGTCGTCGAGCAACTGGGCTACGGTGTAATGTTGCCCTTTCACCACAAATGTAGCGTCCTTCGTAATTCGCCCACAGGCGGAGACGATGCCATCCACCGGACTGATGACGGCCAGCGGATCCGCAGAAATGGGGCGTGCACCAGGGCGCAACGTGCGTGTAAAAAAGGCATGTAAACTGTTATATGTGCTGAGGGGAAAGGCGGCTTCTTGGGCATCGATGCGATATGTCCGAATAAACAAGGGGATGAGTCGACGACTCCATGCACTACGGGCGATCGTGCCGGAAAGACGGGATAACGAAGGGCGAGCAGTGAGTTGGGTCAGCACACGGAATACGGTATTCCACATGAATGTGAAACGCTCCTTTGATGGAATAAAACGACGAGATATTCAATGAAACCGTGCATATTGGTGGAGAAGAACAAGCGTGTATGAAGATTGATTAGGAACGCAATGTGTTCGTCGGTGCAGGCGACTGGTTGTATTCACCACAAGACAAGCATGTTACGACGTTGACAAAAACAGGAAAAGAAGAACCCGACCATTTGGTGCATGGAACAGGAGACACCGCATGGATATCCGATGAGACGGTCGTACAATAGCGACAGGATGCCAATAGTTCACGGGTAAGCAAATACAGTTGTTCTTTGAGTTGGTGTATGTCATGTTCCATGTTCCATCTTACCTTTCTACGAGAGATTACGCAACAGCATACCGTAAATGAGTGCACTTTGCTAGGTTACCGCGCTTACGGACGAGCGTAAAAAACAGGCATCGTGTTCCACTGCGTCGCGCATGTTCACATGATTTTCTTTGAAAAATCTAACATTTCGGCAGAAGACAAGCGGAATGGGCACATTTGTCTGCATAGAGACGCCGTGTCTGGTGCAAAGTATCGGTGTTCCCCCAAACCGATGTGAATGGAGTGAACCGCATGCGTCATGATGGCATACGAATCGTAATGGTCGGGGCAATGTTGCTGTCTCTCGTCGCGTGTAGCAATGCTGGGAACGATGAGGGGATGCGCTCAAAAGCGACAACGGACGGTGTGCAATCGTTTTCTCGCGCGGGGAATCGTGCGCAAACAATGATGCACAACAATCGTTCAATCTATGCGGAACGCAAAGCGTCGCAAGCCATTGAACGATCTACAGGTGTCGCTCGGGCGTATGTCCTTATTGGGGATACCAATGCGTATGTCGCCTTGAACGATGAAGACCGCACGACAACGTTGCGCCCACGGATGACCGATCGCATGTCCATGCAAAACCGCATGCGTCCGTTGCAAGTTCCTCAGAATATGCGGAAGTCGATCGTACAACACGTGCGCCAGTACGCCCCTCATGTACAAAACGTGTATATCAGTACGAACCGTAACGCTTTTGAGCAACTGAGTTTGTACGGGGATCGATTTACACCGAACCGTCGTCCTTCCCCTGCGCTCATGCAACAATTCAATCAGTACGTTGAAAATGTGTTTCGCACGTCCGCTGAACCGCAACGACCATTGTGGCCGTTAATGAGGTAGCGAAACAGAGAAAGGGAGCAGCAGCTCTCTTTCTTTTTTTGACTGCCCAATTTTTCTTGTATTCTCACGTCAATTTGACAAAGTACATAAGATGGGATGACGGTTTCCCTAGCCCTTCGTTGGACTTCGTAGGTAGGCAGGGAGGGGGGAGGCACGTGTCGGATACACCACAAAAGTTCCGCCGCTTTCTATCCAATCGCGAACGAGAAGTGTTCGAGTTATTGGTCCAAAACAAAACGACCAAAGAAATCGCTGCACAACTGTTCATTAGCGAAAAAACGGTTCGCAATCACATTTCAAATGTGATGCAGAAGTTACAGGTTAAAGGGCGATCGCAAGCCGTTGTCGAGTTGATTCGGTTAGAAGAGTTGAAAATTTAGCATCGGAAACGGCATGGGCATTTTGTTGTGTATGAACCCGTATAAGAGAGAGCCGTCGGCTTAATCTCATACGGGTTTTTCATGCGGGAGTCCGAGTTTGCATAGGGGGAATCTGTAAAAATAGTAGCGCATAATACATTGATTAAGACAAGGGAAAGACTTGACTTAAATTTTCGTCTAGTGATAGAATGGACAGTGTTCGAAAATCGTCAGATTCTATCGTGAAGAGGGGAAAAATCATGCCAAGTAGTAGCCGAAAGTACACGCGTCCGCAGAGTCGTCTATTGGCGATCGTGACGTTGTTCGCCATGCTCATGGCGACGGTACCGATGCAAGTCGCAGCGAAGTCGACGGATTTGGAGGGGCACTGGGGGAATGACGTCATCCAACGGTGGATCGATCGTGGGCTCGCAGGAGGGTATCCAGATGGGACGTTTCGTCCTGACGGAAAAGTGACACGCGCGGAATTTATGAAATTAATTAACAAATCTTTCGCTTTTGTCAAAGAACAAGACATCGGATATTCTGATGTGCAGGAAAGCGACTGGTTTTTTGCGGAGGTGCGCAAAGCGTCGGCTGCGGGATACATTACGGGGTATGAAGACGGCACGATTCGTCCGAATGACGCCATTTCACGCCAAGAAGTCGCAGTCGTATTCGTACGACTGAAAAAGTTGACGTTGGATCCCGCAGTGGCAGAGATGTTTGTGGATCAACAAACGATTGATGATTGGAGTAGAGGAGCCATCGGTGCTGTCGTGCGGGAAGGGCTGATGAAAGGATACCCGGATGATACGTTCAAGCCCAAATCTTTGTTGACACGTGCGGAAGCGATCGCTTCGTTAGATCGTGGATTGCCCCAAGCGACCATCACCACGGTGTACGACAAAGCAGGTACGTATGGCCCAGAAACCGGGAAAGAAACGGTGGCACGTGATGTTGTTATCACATCTGACGGCGTTGTGTTGCAAAATCTCCACATTACAGGCACGTTGACGATTTCTGAGGAGGTCGGCAAAGGAACCGTCACATTGAACAACCTTACCGTGGATAAAAAAGTCATCGTCCGTGGTGGGGGAAAAGACAGTGTATATTTTAATGGAGGCACGTACAAAGAAGGGGTTGTCGTAGGAAATACGCCCGGTGGGGAAGTCCGCATCGTTGCCAAAGCAGACACGGCATTGCCAATCGTCGTAGAACAAACGGCGACAAAGCAAACCGTCATTTTGGATGGGAAACTTAGCACGGTAGTCGCTGATGGCAAAGACAATACGATCGTTGCCAATCCGAAGACAGAGATTGAGACGCTCAAAGTCAATGAAACAGCACAACAAACGATTATTAAGAACGAGAAAGATGCCATCATAAAAGAAATGAAGACCGATGCCGTCGTGAAGATCGAAAACAACGGCGTGATCAGTAAACCAATCGAAGGGACAAAAGCGACAGAGAGTACGGCGCAGTTGACTGGAACAAAACCAGTAGACAAACCGGCAGAACCACCCGCAGTCGTCGTAGCGCCTGTGGCGCCAGCACCAACACCAGTCAGTGGGGGAGGAAGTTCTGGGGGATCTACAACGCCGGTGAACAATCCGCCAACGAATATTATGTTGTCTTCCGCCACGATCGCCGAAAACGCAGGAAGCAATGCAACCGTTGGTACGTTGACTGCAACGGATACGGATACAGGAAGTACGTTCACGTATGCACTCGTTGCAGGCGATGGCAGTACAGACAATGCCGCGTTCAACATCAGTGGCACCACGCTACGTGCGAACAGCTCCTTAGATTTTGAGACGAAATCCAGTTATAGTGTCCGTGTGCAAGTGACGGACAACGGCGGATTGACGTATGCGAAATCTTTCACAATTACCGTGACGAATGTCAATGAAAATCCGACAGCGATTACACTCAGTGGAACGACCATCGCAGAAAATGCGACGATCAACTCCTTGATTGGTACGATCGGGGCTACGGATCCGGACGCAAGCAACTCCTCGTACACGTATGCGTTGGTGGCAGGGGACGGATCCACGAACAATGCACAATTTAGTATCACCAATGGCAATGAATTGCGTAGTGTTGTTTCATTTGACCGTGAGACACAAGCGACCAGAAGCATACGCTTAGAAGTGACCGAGAATGGGAGCTTAAAATACGCGCAAGTGTTTACGATCACCGTGACGAATGTCAATGAAGCACCGACAGACATTACACTCAGTGCAACTACGATCGCCGAAAATGCAGGGAACGATGCGACCGTCGGTATGTTATCGGGTACAGATGTGGACGCCGGAAGCACCTTTGCCTATGCACTCGTTGCGGGAACAGGGGACACGGACAATGGCGCATTCAACATCAGTGGCAACATGCTACGTGCGAATAGCTCCTTTGATTTTGAGACGAAATCTAGCTATAGTATCCGTGTGCAAGTGACGGACAACGGCAATCCAGGATTGACGTATGCGAAAGATTTTACGATCACGGTAACAAATGTCAATGACAATGCACCGACAGACATCACACTCAGCGCAACCACGATCGCCGAAAATGCAGGGGTCAATGCAACCGTCGGTACGTTGACTGCAACTGATGCGGATAGTAGCACGTTCACGTATGCACTCGTTGCGGGCGACGGCAGTACAGACAATGCGTCGTTCAATATCAGTGGCAACGCATTGCGAGCGAACAGTTCCTTTGATTTTGAGACGAAATCCAGCTATAGTGTCCGTATGCAAGTGACGGACAACGGCGGATTGACGTATGCGAAATCATTCACAATCACCGTGACAGATGTCAATGAACCCCCGACAGACGTTACACTCAACACCAACTCGATCGCAGAAAATGCAGGGAGCGATGCGACCGTCGGTACGTTGTCTGGTACAGATGTGGATGCAAACAGCACGTTTACCTATACACTCGTTGCAGGCGATGGCAGTACAGACAATGGCGCATTCAACATCAGTGGCACCACGCTACGTGCGAGTAGCTCATTTAATTATGAGACGAAATCCAGCTATAGTATTCGTCTGCAAGTGACGGACAACGGCGGATTGACGTATGCGAAATCATTCACAATCACCGTGACGAATGTCAATGAAGCCCCGACAGACGTTACACTCAACACCAACTCGATCGCAGAAAATGCAGGGAGCGATGCGACAGTCGGTACGTTGTCTGGTACAGATGTGGATGCAAACAGCACGTTTACCTATACACTCGTTGCAGGCGATGGCAGTACAGACAATGGCGCATTCAACATCAGTG
>JAULZZ010000135.1:0-2597 GCA_032117095.1 Paenibacillus sp. | reverse complement strand
GGAGATTGCCCTACACAAAGCATGGCGTACGACGACGGGCAGTACAAAGGCGTACTCCCGCGCGTAGGTACGACGGGCACATCTTGCCCGTATCGAAGTATCCCGTTAAGCTATTGTACGGCCAAGTTTACTGCTACGTATACAGGAACCGTGCAGTACACGCATCTCGTCTGGGTGTCCCAATGGGTCACCATTCACCAATATCGCGGGACTTATCATGGCACAATATCCAAAACAATCACACAACCATACGACACCTCGTTTTTTCGCGCTGGCGCCACCAAATATTTGGTATATGTCACAGACAATACGATCAACCAGCGCACAGCATGGAACCACGTCCAACAACAACATGAAAATGCGCACACGATCGTCATTGGCGATCCATCCTTACAAAATGGCATAGCCGCAGATTATTTTATTCCTCTAGAAAAATCTACGGATATTTGGATAAATACGTTGATCTCCACCATCCAAAAAGAACTACCCGTGACACCGGCTGTGTATCGTTTGGTCGGTGAAACGCTGAAGACCCACACCGCCACCTTTGATATGGAAGGAGATCCGCTCGCACGAGAAGGAGATCAATTGCAAATTACACACCAACCAGACTACTTTGATCATAGCGAAGGGTACGGCACTTTTTCTGGACAAACGATGCTCCCGCTAAAAAATGAGTCCGCATGGCACCCGTACCAGTCCGAAATCACCTTAACAAAACCTGGAAAATACACGTTAATTCACAGGGTCCGTGATGCTCCCTCCGCTGACCTGCGGTTTGCCCCTTATGGGTACTTTTCCAAGGAATCGTCTGTCGAAGTCATCGCCCACCGTGCACCCATTGCTGACGTCGATTTAGACTGGCGATACGATCCAGCTACGCATCAGTACAAGACGACATGGATTGATCACTCATACGACTGGGATCATAAGATCCAACGTGCGACGACAGACCGGGGCATCGCAGCGCACGCACTATTGTTGTTCGACCATGCGAAAAAAGAAACCCGTTCGACAATCCCTACGTCACTCGACCCAGGCACGTATACGTTCACGTATCGCGTAAAAGACCTCGAAGGCGCATGGTCTGCCCCCATCATGCGTACGATTTCGTTGCCGCTCACGCCACCGATCCAACTACGCTCCACCGTACAGCCCCTCGATGAAACGTTCACATTAGACCGCGTGCCCGCTGGCGAGTCCGTGGTCGCAAAGGACATCACAACCCGCTATCCATTTGCGACACACCTCGAGTATTGGTTCAACGATACGTTGCTTCGCACCGAAAAAACACCCCAAGGGGGCGACACCATCGAACAAACTTGGGCCCCCTTCACGCATGCGATCGACCCAACAACACCCGATGCGACATACCGTTTTCGCATTCGCGCCAAAGGATTCGATGCACAAGGAAAGACTATCCAATCGACGTTCGATAACGATTACGTATTACGCATCCTCACCCCCATCGGACTCGACGGCGCCATTTTACATCAAAACATCCCCGTATCCGATGTCACAGCACGCACGACGTATGACATTACCGCCAATACATCCAAATATACGAGCGTTGTCGGTGTCAACGCCTTTGCAGGTACACCGTGGCAACAAATATTTGTTCTTCAAGGGACGACCGTTTCCACGCTCGGAACCGGTCAAAAAAAATGGACGTTTCCGCTTTCTCTCCAAAATACGAACATCCCCGACGGCTCGTATGTCTTTCGGTGGCTCGCCCAAACATACAATGACAACGTACAGATCATGGAAAAGACAGTTACGATCAAAGGAAATCGTGCGCCCGTAGCCCAATTTTCAGTCACTCCAGACATGCCGTATGAAGGCGATACGGTGACGTTACGCGGTACATCTACCGATGCGGATGAAGATGTCTTACAGCATGCGTGGACGATCACATCCCCGCAAGGCATCAAAACGACACACGTTGGAACCCCCGTCACCCTTTCTCCCGTCACCGTAGGCACGTATACGATTCGTTTGCGATCGACGGATGCTAAGGGAGCGTGGGACGAGGAAATTCGTTCTCTCGCTGTTGGCGACTTGCAGCTGAACGCATCCGTTGGACATACAGCGGAGTGGGATCGCTATCGAGAAGATTGGAATATGCGATTCCCCAAACAATCTCGCGATGACGCGATGTTTTGGGGCGGTGAAGTACTCGTATTGCGGGCAACCATGACAAAACCCGCTTTGTACGGACCAACGCCCCTTTCTGTAAAAGCGCACTTACAGACAATGAACGAAACGGTATCCCTCATCACGCAAAGTGCTACATCCTTTGCACATTTTTGGATGCGTCCGCCATCTGCTCCTTCCCTGTCCCAAGGAGAGCACACCATGCGTTTCACAGGAAGATGGAGCAATGGGCATGAAGAAATCGTCTCGCTTCCATTTCAGATTTCACACTCAATCTACGATGTATTTCGTGTCCAAAGACGCCTATAGTCGCATTGTAAGCGTCAAATAATCCACACATATCACGGGTGTTAGCCCTATGAGATAATCATCCCGAGTCACACGAGAGGATGATGATGAACATGAGTCGAGCACACAAGCGACAAGCCTGGATGGAACGAATT
>JAULZZ010000134.1:0-3075 GCA_032117095.1 Paenibacillus sp. | reverse complement strand
TGGCGATGCCCTCGTACATACTCAAAACGAGCGAAGCGCGTGCGGTATTGCCGACACACGTGTCAAGGGTCGATGCGATTTATAATGTGGCGCATACGGCGTTGCTTGTCGCGGCATTTGCAACGCATGACATACAAAACATCCGCCATGCGATGCGTGATCGGTTGCATCAATCGTATCGTGCGCCACTTGTCCCTGGGCTATGTGAGGTGCTTGCAGGGGCGTGTGACCATGGGGCATTGGGCGTCGCCTTGAGCGGGGCGGGTCCTACGGTCATTGCGTGGATATTACGAGACGATCCGCATAAACAAAAAGTGGCATCTTATTTGCGGCGTACGTTGACGACGACTGATGCGCCACACGTCGTATCCTTGGATATCGCCTTAGAAGGATGTGTGGTGTGTGACACTACAGTGCCGTTTTCCCAGGCGATCCATGCGTTTTCACCGCCAACGGATGTTTTTTCCACAGCGTTTTCTGCACAGTCACACGACTGACCCATGGATGGGTGATTTCTCGTGCATCGTTTTGTTCCCTTGTACGTGCAAAGTATTCATGTTAAAATTTTCATGTTCCTTTTCATTATCTGGACAGTGACAAGTAACCTTTTTATGGACAATGGAAGAGGGGGGAGACGGTGTGAAACAAAGTATCGCTTCATGGGATACCCCCCCCCCCGAGGACGCCTCATTTAAGGTTGCCTTGTTGGGCCCTGCCACATATTCCGAAGAAGCTTTGAAAGCGTTGGTGCAGGATACCCCGTGTGAGCGGGTGACGTTCCGCTCCATTACCGATGTATTTGTTGCGACGAGTACGGGGCGCACAGCGTACAGTGTCATCCCCATCGAGAACACCCTCGAAGGGTCGGTGCATGTACATTTGGATGAGTTGATCCATACGTACGATTTGCCGATTCAAGCAGAGTGGACGTATCCGATTGTGATGGATTTGTTGATGCGCCCTGCGGGGGAAGACAATGGACAATTCCCCTCATTGTCACACATTCACACGGTGTATTCGCATGCGGTTGCTTTCACACAGTGCAAGCGATTTATTGACGAACATTTGCCCGATGCAACACTTGAAGCGGTCAGTTCCACTGCGGAGGGGGCACGAAAAGTTGCAGCCCACAATGAGCCCTGTGTTGCGGCCATTGGTCCGGCGGTTGCCGCCCAGCGGTACGGACTCGTCCGTGTGCATGAGGCGATCCAAGACCACGAGAACAACGTCACGCGCTTTTTGCTCTTAGGCAAAAAAAAACCACCATATTTCCGTGCGATGCACACGCAAAACCCGATCGAAAAAACGACCTTGTTGCTCATGCCCCAAAACGACGAGGCAGGCGGGCTACATCAGCTGTTGTCCCCGTTTGCATGGCGTAAATTAAACTTAACAAAAATCGAATCGCGTCCTACCAAACGCCAACTCGGCACGTATTTTTTTTATGTCGATATTTTGGCGTCGGTCGATTCCGTATTGTTACAAGGGGCGATGCAAGAACTCGAAGCGATCGGCTGTCCGATGCGCTTGCTCGGATCGTACGTGAGTTATCCTTTGTTGTCCGCATCGCCTTTGTAGCAGTACACAGGTGTCTGTACTATTTTTGGGATATCCCGAACAAAAGGAGTGAATGCAACCGCTCATGGAACAAGTTATTTATTTGAACGGAAGATACGTCACCAAAGATCAAGCGTTAATTAGTGTGTATGACCACGGTTTTTTGTACGGGGATGGCATTTTTGAGGGCATCCGCATCTACAATGGCAACATCTTCAAATGTCGTGAACATTTGGATCGGTTGTACGACTCTGCCAAGTCTATTTTGCTGACGATCCCGCTTGCGCTCGAACAGATGCAGGCCGTTCTCGTCGAAACCGTACGACGAAATCAGATGACCGATGGGTACATTCGGTTGGTTGTGTCGCGTGGCCCTGGTGACTTGGGACTTGATCCGCGGCGTGCTCCGGTCGCCAACGTGATTATCATTGTAGAGAAGTTGTCTATTTATCCTGCGGAAGCGTACGCCCAAGGACTGCGGACGGTTTCCGTATCGACACGACGCAACATTCCCGATGCGCTCAACCCCAAGATCAAATCACTAAATTACCTAAACAACGTTCTCGTGAAAATCCAAGCGAATTTGGTCGATGTCGGAGAAGCGATCATGCTCAATGCCCAAGGATACGTGGCGGAAGGCTCGAGCGACAACATTTTCATTGTGAAGCACGGGGTCGTGTACACGCCACCGACGTACATTGGCGCACTCAAAGGCATTACGCGCGATACGATCCTCGAAATTTGTCAACGGGAACACATTCCCCACAAAGAAGAGCCGTTTACGATGCACGATGTATATGTGGCAGATGAAGTGTTTTTTACGGGCACAGCGGCCGAGGTCATTCCAGTGCGTGAAGTCGATGGGAGAACGATTGGCGCAGGGCATGCAGGCAATGTGACGACGACGTTGCTCCAACATTTTCGAAATATGGTCGAAGTCGTCGGGGTGAAGGTTCCATTTTCCGCCGTAGTGGATTGACGTTCCTTGCGATGGACGGTATGAAATTTCTTCGCCTCCCCCCAAAAAAACATGTCTTTTTGTATTGTCAGTGTATCCTTTTTTTCTCCTGTGCATAGGATAAAGGATACATGGGCAACATCGAGGGGGAGCACATATGAAAATTCATCGCATCCAACTGGGTGACACACTTGAGACACTCGCTCAGACGTATGGAACGACATGCGAACAATTGATTGCAACGAATTCACACGTCGACATGCACCATTGTGCGGTGGGAACGGTTGTGAAAATCCCGAGTGCGACCACGAAAACACACATCCAAATCGCAACAACCAAACGTCCGACAAACGATTCGCCTCCACATGCATGGGGGCATGACCAGGGGATGTGGCATGCCCCCTTTGGTCCTCACCCTTTTGGACTTCCGCCGTTGTCTACGGCAGCAGACGCCCGACAGGCGGATTTGCCGTATGCAGTGTGGGGAGTGATGGATCCGCCTCCTCCCCAGACGGCGGTGTTGCAACCTACGTCGCCGAAAAAACACAAAAAAACGGCAC
>JAULZZ010000133.1:0-3380 GCA_032117095.1 Paenibacillus sp. | reverse complement strand
CAGCTGACGTTTTTGACGATGACGGAAGTTTTGACACACATCCAGACCAAAAAACCTTTTCCTCCTCGGGCAATCGCGATTACGTTCGATGACGGCTATTTGAACAACTATACGGTCGCCAAGCCGATCATGGATGCCCGTAAAATGGTCGCCACGTTGTTCATGGTCGTCCAAAATACGAATAAACCATACCGGCTTGACTGGGAACAGCTACGCGAGATGCACTTGGGAGGGTGGGACATTCAATCCCATACGATGACTCATGCCAATTTACGAAAAAGTGCGAATTTAGACTATGAAATAGGGGAGTCTAAAAAACAACTTGAACAACAACTCGGCAAGAAGGTGAATGTTTTCTGCTATCCATTCGGGCGTTTTAACCATAAAATTATTGCCTCTTTGAAGCGACATGGATACGAAATGGCAGTCACCGTACGCGAGGGCGTCGCTTCTACGAAACAATCTCCCTTCAAAATGAAACGCATCCGCATCACAAATAGAAGCAACATCGAAAACGTCTTGACACGGAGTGGCATTCCGTTGATAAAAGCGGTTCCTCGCCCGAAGAAAAACGCAACAACAAATGAAGCCTCGAAGAAAGCATTCGCTCAAAAGTGAGGGCATTTTCGTGTTGGAATTTTCTATGGTGTCTTCACGCTGGTGACGTACGGGAGCGAATCGGGCCCAACGGTTCCCCACCGAGCAAGTGAAAATGCAAATGGTGGACGACTTGTCCGCCTTCCGCACCACAATTTGTGAGCAAGCGATATCCCCGATCAGCAAGTTTCAACTGTGTGGCGATAATTTGGGCCGCTTCGATCACATGGGCAACGAGGGGCAAATGTTCGGGTTGTACGGCTTGGAGGGAAGCGATGTGTTTTTTGGGGATGATCAGGACGTGTACGGGGGCGACGGGGTGAATGTCGTGAAACGCCAATACATGTTCATTTTCCCATACGCGTGTACAGGGGATCGTTCCTTCGACGATTTGACAAAACAGACAGGACATAATGCAGCCTCCTCATACCATGAGTAAATCGTCTATCTGATGGTGCTTCCTTCCTATTGTATCCGCTCCCTCCTTGCATGTCCAAACCGCAGACGTGTTGCTAGACAAAACGACTGTCGCATACAACGGTATGTACGATGAAAAGGCGTGAAATGGTCAAAAAAACGCCCTCTTTGTCATACAGAGGGCGTAAATTTCCTTGGGATTTGTTCTGCCTTGTCACACACGTGCAAGTAAGCAAAGGGGGTGCGGGGAAATGCGTTCACGTGGTCCTCATTAAGAGGGCGGAGACTCTTATGAGGGGGCAGCGCTTCATCGGGTAGCCTTGTTTAGCAAGAAGTCCCCGTTTTTGTTTGAGTGTTGTCTTGAATGACCGTGGTGACACCATTGACCGTTTGGGTGACGAGCGTTTGGGTCGTACTTTGTGCCTTCCCGTTGATGTACGTTTGGGATGTGTTTTGGATGACCGTGTTGCCATTGCCAACGACCCTCACCGATTGTTGGCACGTCATCGTGACGCTTCCCGTAGATATGCGTGGTCTGTTCACTCTTTTTAGTATGTCTTGGGCTGAGCTGTTGGCATTGACAATCACAATACTTTGTGAGGATTTTTGCACCACACGATTTGCCAAAGCGGTTTGGGGGGCGACAAAGGACGCGACCAAAAGACCGCTACATAAAATTTTATATGCAGGTTTCATCTAGAATAATTCCTCCTATTTTTATATTAGTTTTCCGCCTGTGAAAAATATACTTCACGAATTATTTTTTGTCAATTGTCGTATGCACGCACATATTTTTAGCCTGCGCTACTTCATTCGAGGTGTATAGAAGAAGAAAAAAACATACTGCTGTTGCCTGCTCCGTCGCTACGAATTTATGTCTGCTGTCGACTTCATCGTATGCGTGGGATTAATACTCGTACTATACACTGTTTGAATACAGGAATCCTATTGGTTAAAAATCACTGTGTTTTCTCGCAAAAGGAAACGCTCTGCATAGGCGTTTTTAATCAGTGTTTCGTATAAGAATTACTTACAACGCTGTTTTCGTGGGTATTTGTTTCACTGTTTCCTCGTCTGCAACAAGTCCGATGAGTTTTTCGTCATAAAAAACGCCTGCACCGTTCATCTTTTGGATTTTTCGAGTAAGTAAAAACGTGTGTTCCTCTACTGTCACAGTCTCTTGCACTGTATTGTGCGCACAAGTAGAGTTTTCCTTCGCCCGCTTAAAATCTAGGATACAAACTGCCCAGTCAACCTTTACTGTAGATTTCCCAATTTCTGCTACCGCCAAATTTAATTTAGAAGTGAACTGCAATGTGGTGAGACAATTTTTGTTTTGCGCAACGCACTGAACAGAACTTATTTTTTTCGCTGAAATTGTATCCATTTTCGTGCCGTTCCACACACGCAGTGAAAAGGGTCCTTGTCGTCCTTTGTCCATGATCGTATGCACCGTATAGGTGTTGCCACTTCTTTTTGTGATCACACCGGAAACATTCGAGGGCGAACCGACGATGTCAACAATGGCAAATGGGTTTTTCGGTGAGGGGGTTTGTGTTTTTTGTTGGACGATGGGAGGAGTAGGTTTTGTTTTTGATGCATTTTCATTAGGTGTTTTTTTACAAAATTCGGGTTTCCATGCACAGAGTTCTGCGATGCCTACGGCAAATCCACCCAGTTTTGTTTCATATTTTTTTATAGTCTCATCATTTGGCAACTTATTTGTCAGGGGATTACGGAACACTTCTTTTTCGAGCCCTTTAGTATGCCTTGAATTGATTGCAACAATTTCCCCTTTGTCGTTAAAAATAGGCCCTCCACTCATGCCCACAGAAATCGTCGCAGTAATGCCAATCTTACTCAATCCACCTATACTGTGTTCATCTTTGCCGATCACTTCTTCAATTTTCCCAATATTCCCTGTTACGTATTTTTTATATTTTGTATTTTTTTTATCGTTCAATGTAGGATAACCCATCGTGATGACAGCGTCTCCAACCTTGGGTAAGCGTTGCGAAATCGGTGCGACCTGTAACGTATCGGCTGTGACTAGCTCGACGAGTGCGAGGTCATAGTAGCAAACCGCCTTTTTCTGTTTTCCATATTCAGGGTATTTTTGAAGTCCGCATTTCCTATAAGCAACGTCTGTCACTTTTGCATTCGTATACGTTTTTAATTTGTCGTTTTGTTGAATTGCTTGAATTTCTATGGGTTCCTTAAGTTTCCATTGTATCACATGTTCATTCGTAACGATGAAGTACTTGAATTTTTGGCCGTGCTGTTGTTTTTTTATGATGACACCCGATCCCTGATCTACGCGTACTACTGCTTTCACGTGTTTTGTCAGCTGCCCCTGCGCCTGCGCC
>JAULZZ010000132.1:0-2376 GCA_032117095.1 Paenibacillus sp. | reverse complement strand
GATGGGCGACAACCTGCAGATATTCGCCCCATTACGTGTGACGTATCGATTCTTCCGCGCACGCACGGATCGGGGCTCTTTACGCGTGGACAAACCCAAGCATTGAGCATCTGTACGCTTGGAGCCATCGGTGATGTCCAAATTTTAGACGGTCTCGGATTAGAAGAATCCAAACGGTTTATGCATCATTACAACTTTCCGCCGTTTTCTGTCGGAGAAGCCCGTCCGTTACGTCCCCCGGGCAGACGCGAAATCGGACACGGTGCTTTGGGAGAGCGCGCATTGTCAAAAGTGATTCCCGCAGTCGACGTGTTTCCATACACGATCCGTATCGTATCCGAAGTGTTGGAGTCCAACGGGTCCACGTCCCAAGCGAGCATCTGTGCGGCTTCGATGGCGTTGATGGATGCCGGCGTTCCCGTAAAAGCACCGGTGGCAGGCATCGCCATGGGATTGATCAAAAACGGGGCGCATTATACGATTTTATCGGATATCCAAGGGATGGAAGATCACCTCGGAGACATGGATTTTAAGGTCGCAGGCACGGCGCAAGGCGTGACCGCCATCCAAATGGACATGAAGATTGACGGCATCGATCGGACGATTTTACAAGAAGCACTCACCCAAGCGCATATTGGCAGGTTGCACATTTTACAAAAAATGAACGAAGCGATCGCGACTTCTCGTCCCCAGCTCTCCCCGTATGCCCCGAAAATTATGGTCATGATGATCCATCCCGACAAAATCCGTGATGTGATTGGGGCGGGGGGCAAAGTCATTAACAAAATTATCGAGGAAACCGGCGTAAAGATTGATATTGAGCAAGACGGTCGTGTATACATTTCGTCCGTGAGTGAAGCGGGCAACGAAAAAGCACGTGCAATCATCGAAGGCATCGTCCGCGAAGTAGCCGTCGGTGAAATTTATTTGGGCAAAGTAAAGCGCATCGAAAAATTCGGGGCATTTGTTGAAATTCTCGCAGGCAAGGAAGGGCTCGTGCACATTTCGCAACTTTCTACCCAGCGCATCAACCATCCCGAAGATGTCGTATCGCTTGGCGAAGCGATCACGGTACAAGTGACCGAAATCGATGGACAAGGACGCATCAATTTGTCGCGTAAAGCAGTGCTGCAAGGGCAAGGAGGCACGACCGCTTCCCCGACGAAGACGTAAATGACTTTGCATGTGCGTTTTTTCGTTCTATCCGTCTGCATCGAGGCATACCGTGGTGTAACCACCGCCGTATCCAAACACGACGATCCATCAGGACGGATGAACGGCGCATGAGGAGACGAACATGCCCAAGAACAAACGAACATGGCGCAGTGGGATTTTATGGAGTGGGTTGATCACAGGGGGAGTGGTTCTTTTTGTGCTGTTTGAGCCGTTTTCTGCCGTCGCACCTCCACATCTTCCCAAAGCGCACGACACCGACGTGTCGCTTCGTGCACGCATCGCCATCGAAGCCAAGCGTCAATCCCTCCCCGCCATCGATGCACGCATTGACCCGATTTGGCATGCGATTCCTGCGCTCGACGGGGTCGCCGTAGACGAGCAAAAAACGTATGTTGCATCCCATCAAGTTTCTCGACTGTCATGGGTGTATCGTCCTGTGAAACCCGCAATCACGTTGGCAGCTGTCCAACCTTCCCCTGTATACAGAGGAAATCCCCAAAAAAAGATGGTCGCCTTCATGATCAACGTCGCATGGCGTGAAGAACTGTTGCCCGCAATGTTGGCCACCTTGAAAGCGCACAACGTGAAAGCGACGTTTTTTTTGCTCGGGTCGTGGCTACGGGAACACCCGACATGGGCGACGATATTGTACGAGGCGGGCCATGAGATTGGCAACCATGCGTACTCGCATCGCAACATGAGTACTTTGGCGCCCGCGGAACAAGCGACCGAAATGCGCCGTACCCAAAAACTATTGCACACGCTGAACATCCCGCCGAGTGCGGTGTTTGCCCCGCCTTCTGGCGATTACAACGCCGTGACCGTGCAAGAGGCATGGAAACAGCGCATGATTACGGTATTGTGGTCGATCGACACGATCGACTGGAAAACGCCAGACGCTACGACGATCGTATCCCGTGTTCGCCAATCGTTACACCCAGGCGCACTCATTTTGATGCACCCGACGACGGGGGCACGCGATGCTTTGGCATCGCTCATTCGTTTGGCAAAAAACCAACACTTGGAGCTCGGTACGGTGTCCCAGCTCTTGTCGTCTACCCGATGAGGCAGCACCCCCGTGAGCGAGGAGGAAAAATCGCATGGAAAAGCACCAACTAAAAAATGGGATCCGTGTTGTCTTAGAACACATTCCGACATATCGTTCGGTTGCACTGGGCATATGGGTAAAGGCAGGTTCAA
>JAULZZ010000131.1:0-6705 GCA_032117095.1 Paenibacillus sp. | reverse complement strand
AGCACCTTTCCCATTCCCGTCATGCAACGAAAATGCCTATGCGGTATTGTCTTACGTTTCCGTAAGGTATCCCCCTCTTGATGCCAGGTTGCCTACGTGTTACTCACCCGTCCGCCGCTTCACACTCGCCCGAAAGCCAGTGCATCGCTCGACTTGCATGTATTAGGCACGCCGCCAGCGTTCGTCCTGAGCCAGGATCAAACTCTCCATTGCTCATTCTCTTACCCTAGCGTTCTTTCCCCGTTTTCCTTACTCGCTGTTCAGTTTTCAAGGTGCTCTCGTACTTCTCACTCTCTACCTCTTACTCTCTACTGCCTATCTCACTCATACTGCTCGTCGCTGTCCGCTTACGTCTTCCCACACGTCGACGCTTCTTCCCATTTTCCTGCTCATCCGTGTGTATTTCCGTCGTTTTTTCGGCGACTTTCATATCCTATCACATCCCGTTCCCCCTTGCAACTGTTCCCACCACTTTTTTTCAACTTTTTTTTGGAAATGCTTTTGGGAAGGTCGAATCATTCGCCTTTCCCCCTTTTTCATTGGTTTTTGCACTCAATTTCTCTGACCACGCACAAAGGAATCGTTTTTTTCTGCGCCTCATACGAATGACGTATTGAAATCCTATGCGTAGCGGACTGCCTTTTGCGGGAAAGCATATGCCGTTGATGCGCTTTGTAGAGGCGCTCTTAATGAAACTGTGTTTCGTATGATTCCCTATTTTCCTGCATTGCATTGTCTTTCCATGCATAGGACTTTCCTTCATTTCGCGCTCCATTCATAGCACGCCCGCACCGCACATACCTTGTACAGGGATCACACTTGTTCGTGTGTAGTTTTAAGCATAGGAGGTGCCTTCATGGTAAACATTTGGATCATACATACAAAACGCCTACGCAAAGCGGGCACTTTTCTGCTTGCGCTTGTACTCGGCATCGGTGTGCTCGTCACCGAGTTGCCCTTGCTACGCCCATCTCCAGCCCTCCCTGTGGCGATGACGCGGATCGACACGCACTTGCGTCACGTTGCAATGACGATCACGATTGCTTCTATTGAGGATCCGCTCCCTGCCCTCCTCGCTGTGTTAGCGCGTCAACGCATCGGACAATTGACGTTTTTCTTAGATCCAACATGGGCGACGACGCATCCAAAATCAATTGCTGTATTGCAAAAAGCCGGCCATGAATTGGGGGGGTACATCACGTTGCCTGCGGACAATGTCACACGTTCTGATGTGCAATTGCGATACATCATACGTTCCGCCATAAAAAAATTACAAACTGCGCTCGGGAGACCTCCCGCTTTTATCCAATTTGGGGAACCGTTTCCCGATGCACGCGTGCTGCGACTGGCAAAACAACTTTCCCTCCGTGTCATTGCCTCGCCCACGAAGCTGACAAAAACGGGTGACTCCCAGACGCTGGAATCGATGGTCGATGCGTGGGCATCCACAATCCAGTCAGGAGAGATTGTCGCTTTTCCCCCTTGTCCTATCGCACCGTTTCCTAGTTTCCCCTTCCCTACACTCGGAACGGCGGATACTGGATTTTGTCCAGACGGACAGTCTCCCCACGTGTTGGCCCAGAGTATTGCAACACTGCGTGCCAAAGGATACAACTTCACGACCGTGTCTCACCTACTAAGCAATGCACATGTCACCGAGGGGGATACGATACGGCAGTCGTGGATGAATTCGTTTTGATCGCTCTTCTCACGATGTTTCATTTTCGCCTATTCTTACGACAAAACGGCAATTATACTAAACACTGATTAAAAACGTCCATACCAAGGCCCATATTTCACAATAAATCACTACGCTTTTTAACCAATAGGATTCCTGTATTCAATCAGTGTTTAGTATTACTCAGGAGAACTGGGGTGGGGGATGCCCCCCAGATGCACTCACCGTAAGCCACCATAAAAATTGCTCAAGCCCTCGCTTTGGATCTGTGCCTCCTGTCTTCATCGCCATATCGAGGTCTGCGAGTTGCACGAGAATGTTTTCTAGCGTTTGCTCTGTGTACAGCATGCCTTGACGTTTGATTTTCTTGACGACCATCGGCGACAACGGAGGGGGGATGATCGATGAGAACTGCGCACTACTTTTATACGAGGCGACCATTCGAAACTGTCGCGCCAACAAAAAAAGTATTTTTACGGGCTCTTCTTTGCGCAAAAACAACTCTTCAAGCCAACGAAAAGCGAGCGCAACTTGTCGCTCAATGACCGCGTCTACGAACGAAAAAATACGATCCTCTACCATCGGGACTGCCAGCTGGGAAACGACGCGTGTGGTAATCGTTTGTCCTGTGCCGACATACGTGGCCATTTTGCGAATTTCTTGCACAATGATCGCACTGTGCTCCCCTGTACATTGAAGCAACGTTTCGATCGCTTCCGCGTCTATCTTCACTCCTTCTTCCGCAGCCAACGCCCGCATCCATTGGCGCAATGGGGTCCCTGTCCAAGGCGTCATCACACATTCTACCGCTTGTCGCTTGACGAGTTTGACGATTTTTTTGCGCTCGTCTAATTTGGCTACATGCGCTATGAATACGACGACAGTTTGTGGATCGGGATGCGCGATGTATTTCATCAGCTGTTCTACTTCTTTTTCCTGAACACGATGTTTGAGTGTCGTCAAAAAGTTTGCCCTTTTGAGGAACATCAATTTCTGTGTCGCAAAAAAAGAGGAGGTATACAGCTGTTCGAGCACATTACTCATGGGAACTACATCCACATCATAGCGATGAACCGCCGATCCCACGCCCCCGCATTGGGCGATCCAACGCTGTTGCAAGTCGTGTTGCCACTGCTCAATACGATACTCATCGGTGCCGTACACGACATAAAGCGGTGCGATACGCTCGCCCTCCGTACGTTTTGGTGTACTGTTTTTATGTTGCATACTCCCCCCCTCCTCAGCGCATCGGCGGCAGTCCCGAAAGCTCTGTCATCGGACCATGGGAGGTGGCATACAATTTCCAAGTGCCGTCTTCTTGGAGCCGTAACGTATGAATGGTTTGTGTGCGCACATCTGTATACGCAGGACCACTTATTTTGCGGGTCGTTTGCGTTGAATACACATACAGTTCATCTTTAGTTTGCTCGAGAATACGCACATCTTCGAGCTCATGAATAAAATCATACGTATCAAACATCGTTTGGAGTGCCTCGTTCATCGCCACCCGATGAGGTGTCGTCGCATCGTACCAGAGGCGTAAATCCTCCATACGTTCTTTGGTCAACGCTTGCGTGAAAGTTTGCAGCCATTGGCGAATATTCGTTTTTAACGTTGCAGAAATATTCGGTGCTTCGAGGAGCTCTTCTTCCTTAAGCCATCGTTGATCGAGTGGCTGTGCGTTATAAATTTTCCAACCCTGCTTCAACTCTTTGTGCAAAGTGACGCGTGTTTCTACCTCTTGGTTCATATAAAAAGCGCCGGATCGTTTCGTATGCTGTTCAACAACACGCATCGTGGCGACGAGCGGTTCGACACGTTCCACATACAACGAAACGACTTCAGTACGCACATCACGCCGCGCATACGCATCCGTCAACGTCTGCTCTACCCATTTGCGTATAGGGGAACCCAGATGAATCACCCCGAGGACACCAGTGATGTCCTCTGCGTTCGTGTAGCGAACATAGGTGTTATACAGTGCCGTGATCGCTTTTTTTTCTACGGCTTCTTCGACACGCGGGAGGATGACATGTGGGGTTATAATAGAAATCTTCCGATTCGTGCGGTCAAACGTGACGCGTGCCTCTGACGCTTCCGAAATAAACCGCAACGGTACTAGTGTCACACCACGCAATACAAACGGCGGTTGATTGAGCCGATACGCCTTTCCGTTCATCGATGCTTGGAGACTGTTTAGCCGCAGTTCAACGGTTCCTGTGCTGCTCATGCCGCGAATCGTACCCGTGTCTTTTTCCCAAGTGAGTGTAATGCCCAGTGGATCAAATAACGTGCGAATCGGCACAAATGTCTCTCCGTTGCGAATGTGCGGGGGCACACGCGTATCCACGACTTCTCCATTGATCTCCAAGACAATGTCTGTACTTTGCGGGGCGGCGTTCCCCGTGTTTGTCCCCCCAAAAAAACTTACACAAACGATCCACGCAGTAACAATCCCCACACATCGCATCCGCATGTTTATTTTCTCCTTGCTTGGGGGGGAAGATGAGACGTGCGTGATGACTGCTAAATTTGTACTCATGATGAATAATGCCCCTTTTTGTCCATATCGAATTTGGAGTCGTGATCTCCCTTGACACACTGTCATCTTAGTATACCATCGTTTGCCCCCTGCTGACCATCGTATCTTATGGCATCTTATCGCATCTTAATATGAAAAGGATACGCGCATTTGACGTATAGGGGGACGTTGTGTTACTGTAAATAGAAGTGTTCGTGTGGAGGGTGGTGGAAGCAGTGAGTCGCAAATGTGTCATTACAGGAAAAACTCGAGGATCTGGCAACAGCGTCTCTCACGCAAACAATCGCGTGCGTAGAACGTGGGGTGTGAACGTCCAAAAAGTTCGCATCATGGTCAACGGCAAGCCAAAGCGCGTATACGTCAGTACACGTGCGTTAAAGTCGGGAAAAGTACAACGCGTATAATCACCAGCCCCGTGAATTTGTGGCTGTGCACCACGACGCATGCAAAAATGAACGTGATGATGAAGACACATGCATCCGATGCAGGTGTCTTTTTCGTACCGTGTACCGCATAAAACGGAGCGAGATTCCCCCTTTGAAAGCAGGTGTTTTCCCATGATTGTCGTGTTTTTCCTCATTTTCGGTGGGATCACCGGCTTTTTATTGTACCATGCGAGCAATCGGTTGCTGATCGCATCGGCACACCAACAGTTGTTCCCTTCCCAAGATCCCCAACATCCTTCCTCCGAACATACGGCGGCAATCGTGCAACAGTACACACAATCTTGGCGTGCTTCCTTGACGGCATGGCAATGTCTGCTGATGAGTGGCAGCGGGGCCTGTTTTTTTGGATTTACTGTATGGCATTACGGCATACACAACAACGAATGGCTCGCAGGCGTGCTCCTCATCAGTGTATTCATTACGATTGTACGGACGGATTTGTTGGCGATGCTCATCCACGACAAAGTGGTATTTCCTGCTTTGTTACTCGCTCTCCTCGTACGGCTCGTGCATCATCCGTTGCCGTGGTGGGATTATGTAGGGGGAGCTGTGATTGGATTCGGATTGTTATGGTTGCTCGCAATCGTCAGTCGGGGGGGCATGGGCGGAGGCGATGTGAAACTGTATTTGTTTATCGGATTGTTGTGCGGGATAGAAGTCACGCTGTTGTCGTTGTTTGTAGCCAGCCTACTCGGAACCGCCGTGGGGCTTGTACTACGCCTGCGCAAACGCCTATCCCGCAGATCATTTCTCCCTTTTGGTCCGTTTATCGCCGTCGGAACTTACGTTTCGTTTTTGTATCACGAGACTTGGTTGGCTTGGTATATCAATCTGTTTCTGTGAAAAGGATACGCCAGCTCACTCCTTTGAGGCGATGACGCGTCTGAGCATCGCTTCTATGTATTTTTCTCCAGGAAACCCGATGATCGCGTGGCGCACGATGCCTTGGCGATCAATGATCACGGTGTGGGGGTATCCCGTGACGCGGTATGTTTTCCCTAATGCATTATCCACGTCTAGCACTGTCGTATATGGCAGGCGATACCGCTGTATAAACGAGGCGATTCCTTCTTCTTGGTCGTACTTCCGCACATTTACCCCGATAATCTCGACAGATTGGCGATATTTTTCATGCCATTGTACAAATATAGGGGCTTCGAGTTGACACGTTTCGCACCATGATGTCCAAAATTGAAGCATTACCACTTTGTCTTGTGGTCCCTGTGTATACGCATACGTGCCCCCTCCCCATTGAGGCAATACAAATGACGGTGCAACCGTGCCAACACGTGCCGCTTGAGTCGGTGTCCCGCTTGTAGGCAAAATAACATCATTTTGCATCCCCCACAACACCCCACTGAGCACGAGCACGAGGACAAGCCAAAAGACGTTGGATTTGACCATGCCTGCACAAACTCCCTTTTGTATCTTATACGAAACACGGATTAAAACCATCGATGCAGAGGGCACCGCTATTAAACCCATCACACGCATAATACGAAACACGGATTAAAACCATCGGTACAGCTGGATTCCTTTTTCGAGAAAAAGGAATTTTTAACCAATAAGATCGCTGTATTCAAATCGTGTTTCGTATTGTGTGTACTATTTTGCCACAAAAACGATGCATATGCGAATGCGTGATGGGAAAAATACGTGGCAATCACACGACGCATGCTGATCTCCTCAGGGGGTGCTTTCATTGTCACGTTCGTTTTCTGCGATGCCATCGCCCGCCCTTTCCCCGTTTACGCTCGTTGCGATCGTGTCCGTTCCGTTGGTTCTCGTCCTTGGCAATGCGATGCTCGTGCCCATTCTTCCACAACTGCAACAAAAATTACACATCACCGCATTCCAAAGTAGCTTGGTCATTACGTTGTTTTCTTTGACCGCTGCCGTCTGCATTCCCATCGCAGGGTTTGCCTCGGATCGGATCGGACGTAAAAATATATTATGCATTTCGCTCTTCATTTATGGGCTCGGTGGATTGGGTGCCGCCCTTGCAGCAGGGATGCATACGTACGCAGGACTGTTGCTTG
>JAULZZ010000130.1:0-3049 GCA_032117095.1 Paenibacillus sp. | reverse complement strand
CATTATGGCGTCACTGAGCGAAATGACCGAGATCATGTCTCGTGGAGGGGGTGTCGGCATCAATTTGTCGTCGCTGCGTCCGCGTCGCGCCGTTGTCGCTGGCGTCAATGGCTCGTCGAGTGGGGCGGTCTCGTGGGGGGGATTGTTTAGTTATACGACAGGACTCATCGAGCAAGGGGGCAGTCGTCGGGGGGCTTTGATGCTCATGATCAACGATTGGCACCCCGATTTATTAGACTTTATCACGGTAAAGCAGACGATGGGACAGGTGACCAATGCAAATTTGTCTGTTTGTGTGAGCAATGCGTTTATGCAAGCGGTGAAAGAAGATACAGATTGGGCTCTTGTGTTCCCCGATACGAAGGATCCAGCGTACGACACGCTCTGGGACGGCGATTTGGCGCGGTGGCGCCAAGCAGGAAAACCCATCAAAACGATGCGCACGTTGCGTGCACGTGACATTTGGCATGTCATGATGGAATCGGCATGGAAGTCGGCAGAACCTGGGGTCGTATTCATGGAATATTACAACCAAATGTCCAACTCATGGTATTTTAATCCGATCATTTGTACGAATCCGTGTGGAGAACAAGGACTTCCTGCATGGGGCGTATGCAATTTGTCCGCACTCAATGTCGCCAAATTTTATGATGCAGCACGGCATGACGTCGCATGGGAAAAATTAAAAACAGCGGTACATCATGCGGTACGTTTTTTAGACAACGTTATCGACAAAACACCATATCACTTTGAAGCAAACCGTGCGAATCAACAAGGAGAACGGCGCATTGGGCTCGGCACCATGGGATTGGCGGAGCTGATGATTCGGCTAGAAATTCGCTATGGCAGTGCGGATTCTTTGCCATTTTTGGACAAGCTGTACGGATTTATCGCCAAAGAAGCGTACGTGGCATCGGCAGCGATCGCCGGTGAAAAAGGGTCATTCACTTTTTATGAAGAAGAGAAGTTTCTCCAAAGCGGATTTATGCGCCACATGGTGCACACCTTTCCAGAAGTCGGCAAAGCCATTGTGACGCACGGCATGCGCAACGTCACGGTCATTACGCAAGCACCGACAGGCAGTACAGGGACGATGGTCGGCACGTCGACAGGGATTGAGCCGTACTTTGCGTTCGAGTATTATCGTCAAAGTCGTCTAGGATATGATAAACAGCTCGTCGAAATCGCCGCACAGTGGCAAGCAAACCATCCGAATGAACCGTTGCCTCCACATTTTGTCACGGCGATGCAGCTTTCTGCAGAAGATCACATTCGTGTACAAGCGACGATCCAGCGGTGGGTCGATAGTTCGATCTCAAAGACAGCGAACTGTCCCGCAGATTTTACACTAGAAGATACGAATTATCGGGACGGAAGTCGGGACATTCAGGTGTTGAGCACGACGAAAGAAGAAGAAAAAGAGGAACGAGCAGACAACGTTGCATCGACCAAACATTCCCCTACACCATTGAAAATTGTAACCGTCCCCAAAACGACGGACGTTCCCGGAGCGGCGACCGTGCAGGACAAACAATACCGCAGTCGTCCCCAAGTGTTGCAAGGTGCAACGTACAAATTCAATACCCCTTTTGGCATTGCGTATATTACGATCAATGATGCAGAGGGGGCACCTGCTGAAATTTTCCTCAATGTGGGCAAAGCAGGTTCTGATGTATTTGCGATGTCCGAAGCGCTGGGGCGTGTCATTTCGTTGTTTTTGCGCTATGGAGACCACGGACAAAAAACGCAGTTGCTCATGAAACACCTCAAAGGAATCGGGGGCTCGTTTGCCGTAGGATTTGGGGCCAATCGCGTCGAATCGATCGCCGATGCCGTCGCCAAAGCCATTGAGTTGCACACGTCGACTGCAAGAGACAAACAAGACACAAACAAGACAGCATCGCCACCGTTGATCCCCCTTGCACAAGGCGTAGCCACGTCCGAAACAGCACAACACCACGCAGATTTATGTCCTGCTTGTGGCACGGCATCGCTACGTAATATTGAAGGATGTCGCACGTGCACCCATTGTGGATACAGCAAATGCTGACGTGATGGTCGTATTTCATACGAAATACGCTTTGAATACAGCGATTCGATGGGTTGAAAAAACCTAAGAAATCTAAAGAAATCGTCAGAAGAGCCAGCCCCCTTCCGCCCACGTCGCACAAAGACGTAGAGGACGAGGCGGGGCTTTTTTGTGCCTGCTGTTGTCCGCACATCGACGACGTCACATTTACATCATACATCATACACTTAAAAAAATATACTTATTATAAAAATAAAACTTGACGTCATTTTTTTTTTTTTGTATAATAGGGCTATGGAACAAAAAAAGCGATATGCGATGCGAAAACTGGATCCCGCAATGCCTTCTGCGCGCATATGTGGTGGTTTGTCGGTGCATGAGTGAGCGAATGCGGTAGACAAAAGGAGTGACTGCGTGACGCATACATGAATACCCAACAAGTAAAAAGGAAAAGTTTCCGATGATGCGTTACCCGTGCGGGAAGGCGGAGGAAACGTGCAATGGCGTAAGAAAAATACGAAGGGAGCATGCAGACGATGAACAACGGAAAAAGCAACATGATGAAACGGACGGCGATTGCAGCAGTATGTGTCGGGATGATCGGGAGCGGGGGACTCGTGCAGGCGCAGAAGGCAAAAAGTTCATCAAAAGTACCAAAAAAGGTTGAAATAGCACGCATGATCGACGTCCCTGCATCGAAGATTGCAAGCCTGCCAGTGGAGGTGGCAGTACAAAGCACAACAGTTCCCCAAAATAATTCATCAAAATCGCCTATTTATACACAACCTTCCCAAGACAATTTTTCCATTCGTTTATCAGATTTATCGAATAATTCCAAAGGATTTAGTTTTAAATATAAAGAAGTGAAAGTGAACTTACCTGATTTCCAAATTGGACAGGCAGAAGTGACGTGGGCGTTATGGAGTGACGTGTACAACTGGGCGACTAAGAAAGGATACAAGTTTGCAAATAAAGGAACGAATGTAGGGACAGACAAGCCCGTAACAGGAATAAGTTGGT
>JAULZZ010000129.1:0-2111 GCA_032117095.1 Paenibacillus sp. | reverse complement strand
AAGAGACCATAATTTTCTTATGAACATAGCTAGTTGTATTGAATGCTACTTTGTAATTCGTGAGCCACGAGTAAATGTTTATGTAAAATCTCGTTATAATTCTATCCTTACAGTTCCAGATGAAGTGAAAAAACAAGGAAAGGATGCCGTAAAAAAATATATTGAAAATGTAATCGATACACCTAAAAAGAAAGTTTTTTTGGTTCACTCTATGTATGCTCAAACGTGCACAGAAAATGGAATATCCGGTTTATGTGTGTATCGTTATTATGATGAGGAGCCAGGAAATGTGGAAGTTTTCAAGACTTTAAACTCTTCGGTTTCAGTACTTTTGTTAATTAATTCAGTTGGAAAATGTTTGTATAAAAAGAAAGTGGATAAATTTTTCGACTGCAATACGTTTGTTTTGTCTACATTAAACTTAGTGAATACTATATACATGTCCGTAAAAAGTTCTCCTAGAAAAGAATACAACATAGTAGAGAAGATTTTTATAAAATAAGAAAATTTTTTTCGTGCTTTCCTATTTTCACTCCCTCAGGGGAGTTTTTTGCTTTCCACGGCATACTTGCCCATGGTCCGCATACGTATAATACCAATCCATATTTCAAGGGCACCTTGATCACCCGACTTGTAAAACATCACTTCGCCGTAAATGATTGCTTTTTTGCTTCTGTTTATGCGTATGAAGGTGCCCATCGTCCCTACACACATTCAGGTAAACCCTCTTTTGCTTTGTCGCAAAGGAGCGCGCGCTGTGTATCGGTTTTCAATCGGTGATGCGTATAAAGTAACACATGGTGGACAATGGCAGGGGGGACGCACGTGTGGCGTAACATCGTTTTGGTGGGCGTGAGTGTGGCGACCATCAGTATGGGGTGGCATCCGAACGGATACGCCAAAGGAAATGGACGGTCTCTTTCCATTGGGGCAACCGCCTATGCGGTGATCGATGTGTCCTCAGGACGTATCGTGGCACAACGACGTGCGGATGCGCGCATGCGCATTGCTTCTTTGACGAAAGTGATGACGGCAATCGTGGCGTTGGATCACGGGGAAATGACCGACATGGTGACCGTTTCACCACAGGCTGCCCGCCAAGAAGGGTCTTCATTGTACATGCAAGCGAACGAAAAAATGTCTTTGCATACGATGTTATACGGGTTGATGCTCCGTTCGGGCAACGATGCAGCGATGGCCATCGCCGAACATGTAGGGGGATCCGCAGAAGGGTTTGCCTATATGATGAATGCTAAGGCAGAGACGTTGGGCATGACGAACAGTCATTTTGTCAATCCATCGGGGCTAGACGACCCGTCTCATTATGCATCGGCGCGCGATTTAGCGATATTAACCGCCTACGGCTTAAAAAATCCGCTGTTTCATGAAATCGTGCGCACAAAAATAAAACGCGCCCCAAATCCACACAAACCGTGGGACTACGTCTGGGCGAATAAAAATAAGATGTTGTTTCGCTATGAAGGAGCAGACGGCGTCAAAACTGGCTTTACAAAACTTGCCCATCGCACGTTAATTTCTTCGGCGACACGGAGACAACAGCAGTTTGCCGTCGTGACGCTAGACGATGCCACGGATTGGGCAGATCATACGGCATTGTTAGATGATGCGTTTTTGCGCTTTCCCCATGTGCCGTTCGTCGAAGCCGGAGACCTCATTTCCCCGACGACGTTCGTTGCACAACGCGACTTTGCCTATCCGCTGACCACTGACGAGTGGACGCACGTCCAAAAGAAAATAACCATATATGCCCCTCATACCGTGGAATACAAACGTGGATACCGCGGACAGTTGGCATTTTTCTTTCGTGGACAATTTGTCGGCGCAGTCCCCTTGGTTCCGCCGGAAACCGTAAATCGGACGACTCCCGTGATGTCCCAAGAAGGGCAGTCTTTTTGGCAAGGCGTACAACGCCTCGGACAACTTTTATTCGGGGCAAAAGGAGAGGAAAATCGATGATCCACGTACTATGGCTCGGCTTGATCGTCAGTGGCATCGTTGTGGCCGCCGTGGAAGGACGGATGGAGGCGGTGACACAAGCCGTGTTTGAAGGGGCAAAATCTGGGGTAACCGTCTGTCTTGGGCTCGTGAGT
>JAULZZ010000128.1:323-14786 GCA_032117095.1 Paenibacillus sp. | reverse complement strand
ATTGGAAAGTGAGTATGTCTTCAAAAGATTGCGCCAGATGGCGGAAGAGACACATCGCGAGGAAGAAGTGCGGCGATTTATTTATTTTATTTTGTGTATCTATGATTTTGATATCCCTCCGTGCAAGAAATACACGGACCCAATGCACAAGTATACGGAAAAAGAACAGTTGTGTGCTGCGCTTCAAGCGACGTGCAAATGGCCAAAATGGGATGAAAAATGGTCTATTCTCTTCGGGAAGTCCTATGCGTACTCACGTTTTAAACCCATAGAATTCCACTACTTCTATGACATGATGAAACTGATATTCGCTGTCGCTGACCATGCGCAATGCCCCCGTATCGTGAAAGAAGATGGATGGATCGCTGCATTTTATTATATTATTACTCATATAAAGTATCGGGAACCCGTCACGTATGACGAGGTCGCCCAATTGTTTGGCGTATCGAGTCCCACGGTCAGTAAAAACGTCAAAATATTATTCCCAATCGTGCGGTCGATCGCCGTCCACAAAGAAGGGAAAGACCGCAACGTCATTGAGATGACGGCATGGCAAAGTCCGCAGGCGTGATGCAATGCATATTTGCAAAAAAGGTAGAATGGAGATGGGCACGATGGTTCATGAAGTTGTCGTCATTGGCACGGGGCCGGCAGGACTTACTGCGGCTATCTATTTGGCACGGGCCAATATGCACCCTCTTGTCATCGAGGGGACACAACCTGGGGGACAGTTGACCACCACAACAGAAGTTGAAAATTTCCCAGGATTTCCAGAAGGGATCATGGGCCCTGCGCTCATGGACAATATGCGAAAACAAGCAGAGCGGTTTGGGGCAACATTCGTCAACGGATGGGTGGAGGCGGTCACGCTACACACTTCCCCGTTTACGATTCATGTCGAAGGACAACCACCGATACAAAGCAAAGCGATGATCGTGTCTACGGGGGCATCTGCCAAATATTTGGGCATTCCTAATGAGCGTGAAAATGTAGGGCGGGGAGTCAGTACGTGTGCGACGTGCGATGGATTTTTCTTCCGTAACAAGCGGATTGTCGTTGTTGGTGGGGGCGATTCGGCGATGGAAGAAGCCCATTTTTTGACCAAGTTTGCTTCACAAGTGACCGTGGTACATCGTCGGGAGACGTTACGCGCCTCCAAAATTATGCAAGACCGCGCACGAAACAACCCCAAAATTGCATGGGCATTGCATCGCACGCCACTTTCTGTCGAAGCGGGGGAAGGGGGCGTAACAGGGTTGCGCGTACGGAACGAAACGACAGGCAAAGAAGAAGTCATCGCGACAGATGGCATTTTCGTTGCAATCGGACATACGCCCAACACGACATTTCTTAACGGACAACTGCACACAGATGAGACGGGATACGTCATCGTGCAACCTGGTACAACACAAACAAACGTGCAAGGGGTATTTGCGTGTGGTGACGTGCAAGACAAAACGTATCGCCAAGCGATTACAGCCGCCGGAAGCGGTTGTATGGCTGCCTTGGAAGTCGAACGGTATTTAGAAGGAAACATCGTGGGCGATTGGAGTGCTACGTTATAGCGCAACATGGTCGCATGAGGAGGACATAGGCAATGCGACAAACATATGTCGGCTTAGATGTCGGGGGAACGACGATCAAAGCGGGATTGTGTGATGCTGCGGGCACGTTATTGGCCGTGTGTGAAAATCCGACCCTTGTCGATCAAGGCATCGATGCGGTCATTTCCCAAATGGATCGTAGTGCGCGTCAAACCGTCGCCCAAGCGAACCGATCGTGGGATGACGTTGCAGGCATTGGATTGGGCATGCCGGGGTTTTTGGACATCCCGCAAAGAATCGTACGTTTTTCAGCGAATTTTCCGCATTGGATTGATGTGCCACTCGGGATGCGCGTAGAGGAAATCACGGGGAAATGCGTGAAAGTCAACAATGATGCGAACGCGGCAACGCTCGGTGAAGTGTGGAGTGGGGCGGGGCGACAATGTGATGCTGTCGTGATGTTTACCCTCGGCACGGGTGTCGGTGGGGGCATCTTTTTACACGGAAAGTTGTTCGAGGGGTTTCGTGGTCTTGCAGGGGAGTTTGGACATATCCCTGTAAGGAATGGGGCAGAGGCAGTGCAGTGCGGGTGTGGGCAGTGGGGGTGTGTGGAGACCGTGTCGTCGGCAACAGGCATCGTACGCATGGCGCAAGAAGCAAACTTGTTTCCTGCACAGACGCCGATGACCGCCAAGGCGGTGTTTGAAGCAGCCGAGAATCAACATCCGATTGCCCAACGCATCGTGCATGAAGCGGTAACGGCATTGGCAAAGGCGATGTGTAGTGTCGCGGTTATTTTGAATCCGCAACGCATCATTATCGGGGGGGGCGTATCCAAAGCAGGCGAGGCGTTGTTCGTTCCTTTGCGAAAAGCGTTCGCACAATGTACCCCGCCCGAAGTGCATCATGGGGTCGATGTCGTGGCCGCACAGCTGGGCAATCACGCTGGGATGGTCGGGGCGGCTGGATTGCACGTGCATGCGGTGTAGTGTCGCTTCTTTGGGATGAATGCGTATGGGGAGAGGGGGATGGGTTGTGGAGACCGTTCAAAAACGTCCTAAACTCGTCATCATCACGGGGATGTCTGGGGCGGGAAAAACGATTGCGGTACAAAGTTTGGAAGACATCGGTTTTTTTTGTGTCGACAATTTACCGCCGGTACTCATTCCGAAATTTGCAGAGCTCATCGCCCAATCCCAAGGCCGCATCGGGAAAATCGCCTTGGTGATTGATTTGCGGGGCAGAGAGTTTTTTACGGCGCTTTCTCAAGCGTTGTATGATTTGCGTCATCATTTTGTGTTGCAATACGAGATTATGTACTTGGATGCGATCGATGCCAAACTCGTGCAACGATACAAAGAAAGTCGTCGCCGACATCCACTCGCTCCTTCGGGCGTACCATTAGAGGGGATTCGGCAAGAACGGGTATTGTTAGAGGAACTCAAAGGGATGGCCACGCTTGTCATTGACACCACAAACTTAAAACCTGCCGACTTAAAAGAACGCATCATTGCGCGGTTTATCGATGCAGAAGCCAATACGATGTCTCTGAATATCGTTTCATTTGGGTTCAAATACGGCGTTCCCATTGATGCCGACCTTATATTTGATGTGCGTTTTTTACCGAATCCCCATTATATTGATGCGTTGCGGCCACACAACGGCACGCACCCTGACGTATACGACTACGTCATGAAGTGGGGGGAAACGCAAGTTTTTCTCGAAAAGTTGATCGACATGTTGCACTTTTTATTGCCCCAGTATCGTCAAGAAGGCAAAGGGCAAGTCGTCATCGGCATCGGCTGTACGGGTGGAAAACACCGTTCTGTGGCCATTGCCGCACACATCGGAAACATGTTCGCAGGATCTGAAACCGAGTCGATTCGGGTAAGTCATCGCGATGCACAAAGAGACCTGTGATTTGTAGGAGGCAGGCGACAGGTGGATACAAAGTGGGGGATGGACGATGTCTTTTGCCGCACAGATGAAGCGAGAACTCACCCAAATAGAGGCGCCGCTTTGTTGCATGCACAGTGAACTGCTCACGTTTATGCGGATGAACAGCCAAGCGATGTACGTTGATGGTCTGCACACCTATGAAGTGACGACAGAAAATGCGACGATCGCACGACGTTTGTTTTATTTGTTAAAAATGGTATGGCGCGTGCAGGGGCGTTTGATCGTGCACAAAAAGACAAAACTCAAAAAAAACAACGTGTACATTTTGCGCGTCACAGATCACGTATGTGCGATGCTCGAAGCAGTAAATGACCTTGATCCGACACAACTCAAAGCGGTGTGTTGTCGGCGCGCGGTGTTGCGAGGCGCTTTTTTGGCGGGGGGATCGATTCACAGTTTAGAGTCATCATCGTATCATCTCGAGATTACTTGTGCAGATGCCACGTGGTGTCAGACACTTTGTACGATTGCCAATACGTTTGCACTCGGCGCACGCATGATTGCGCGAAAACGTGGGTACGTCATGTACATTAAAGAAAGTGAAAAAATTAGCGAGATGATCAATGTGATCGGGGCGCACCGGTCGTTGTTGCAATACGAGGACGTACGCATCGTACGTGACGTGCGCAACACGGTCAACCGTGTCGTCAACTGTGAAACAGCAAACGTCAACAAAACGGTACACGCTTCGATGCGCCAAGTCGCCAACATTCATTACATTTTGGCAGAAAGTGGCTTAGAAACGTTGCCCGAAAAATTACGTGAAATCGCAATACTTCGCTTGCAACACCCCGACTTAAATTTGAAGGAATTTGGGGAAATGTTAGGCGGGCGCGTATCTAAAAGTGGGATCCATCACCGGCTACGCAAACTCGATGCGTGGGCACAGCAGCTGCGCCAAATGAAAGGAAGTCCCCAAGACACATAATTTACACAATTTTTTTAAATTCCGATGTTCACCGCAGGGAAAAATACGGTATAATAAAAACATTACCGAAACTGCATCATACAATTTATTCTCATGAAGGGGTCGATGAAAAATGGTTACACAACCGGTAACAGTCGTTTTGAAGACAGGATTGCATGCGCGACCTGCAGCATTATTCGTCCAAGAAGCCAACAAGTATGTGGCGGATGTTTTTGTTGAAAAGTCGGGAAAGACGGTGAACGCCAAAAGCATTATGGGCATTATGAGTTTGGCGATCAACCACGGTACCCCGATCCAAATTATCGCCAAAGGGAACGATGCGGCAGAAGCAGTGCAGGCGCTGGTTTCCTTTGTGAGCAAAGAAGAATTAGAAGGATAATACGCACAAAAATCTTCCGTAGGATAGCCGGAAGGTTTTTTTGTGCGCTTTCATACGAATTTCTAATGAGTCGTAATGAACAATTTCTCCTTTCTTGCCGACGGTTTTCGCCGAAGGAATGGGAATTTTTCTAACCTGTATGTAGCATTCGTATCATAAGGAGATGAGGCCATGATCGTCACAACAGAGGAACAGTTGCATGCGTTGCGCGAAGTAGGGCGGGCGGTGGCGGCCGCCCGTGAGGCAATGTTGCATGCGGTGCAACCAGGGATGACAACGCGCCAACTCGATGGAATCGGGGAACGGGTGTTGCACGACTATGGCGCACAATCTGCCCCACGTGTGATGTATGAATTTCCAGGGGGGACGTGTGTGAGTGTCAATCGTTGTGTGGCGCACGGCATTCCTGGAGACACGGTGTTGGCCGTTGGAGACGTCGTCAACGTCGACGTGTCGGCGTGTTTAGACGGCTATTATGCAGATACAGGGGCGACGATGGTCGTAGGGTTATCTCCGACGGCGCATGTCGCCATTTCACCGGGCACCCCCTATGCAGCGACACTAGACGTGTTGGCTTGTTCGCACAAAGCACTCGATGCGGCCATTGCCCACGCCCGCGCAGGGAAAAAAGTGAGTGCCATCGGACGTGCAGTAGAAAAAATAGCACACCAACATGGATACACGGTAATCAAAAATTTGACAGGACATGGGATCGGCACTCAACTGCACGAAGAGCCGCATTATGTGTACAATTATTACGTTGCCAGTGAAAATCGACTGCTTCGCAACGGACTCGTCTTGGCGATCGAACCGTTTATTTCCACGAAATCCGAAGTCGTCAGTGAAGCGGAGGACGGTTGGGGGTTGCATGTGGCAGAAGGCATTGTTGCGCAATTTGAGCACACCGTCGTCATCACCGAAGGGGAAGCGATTGTATTGACTGCGTAAGTGCGTTTTATTCCCTCTTCTGGACACTTTTTCCATGTTGCATAAGACTTTCGTTGGCGGACATACTGAAACGATAGCGATGTGGCACTGGGAGGTCAGGCGACGATGCGCAACAAAGTAGTCATTTGCGGCGTAGATACTTCTACGTTGCCGTTGTTGACCAACATCACGATGCGTCAATTGTTTGAACAGTTGCAACAACAAGGCGACGATGAGGCGCGCCAATCGCTCGTCCGTGGCAATTTGCGACTCGTATTGAGTATTTTACAACGATTCCAAAACCGCGGAGAAGTCATGGATGATTTGTTTCAGGTGGGGTGCATCGGCCTGTTGAAAGCGATCGATAATTTTGATTTGCGTCACAACGTGCGGTTTTCTACGTACGCAGTGCCGATGATCATTGGAGAAATTCGTCGCTATTTGCGCGATAACAATCCGATTCGCGTCTCGCGCGGGTTACGCGACATTGCATATAAAGCGTTGCAGCTGAGAGAAACGTGGATGAATGATCGGTCGCGTGAACCGACGTTGTCAGAAATGGCGGAGGCGTTGCAGGTGGCACAAGAAGAAATTGTACTTGCGCTCGATGCGATTCAAGACCCCGTCTCATTGTTCGAACCGTTGTATCGGGAAGGTGGCGATCCGATCGTCATTCTCGACCAAATCGGGGACGAACAAAACAAAGATACGTATTGGATTGATGGCATTGCATTGCGGGAAGCGCTGCGCAAACTCAACGCACGAGAAAAGATGATCTTGTCGATGCGGTTTTTTCACGGAAAGACGCAAATGGAAGTCGCTGATGAAATCGGCATTTCCCAAGCCCAAGTATCTCGACTCGAAAAATCAGCAATTCAACACATGAAAAAACATGTTGTCACGTGAAGGATGCGTGAAGTGTACTGGCAATTTCCTGCTGTTTTCATCATACGATGGTCACAAGACAGGAGTGAGGGTCACTGTGAAAATTTCCGATTTCCAATCAAAAGATGTCATTAACGTCGTCGATGGGAAGAAGTTAGGATATGTCCGAGATCTCGAACTTGATGTGCGCACAGGCCGCATTGAGGCGATCGTCGTGCCTTGCGAAGGACGTTTTATGGGATGGTGGTCACGGGGCGACGATGCCGTCATCCCCTGGCAACATATTGTGAAGATTGGGGCAGACGTGATCTTGATCAAGCGTAGCCCGATCGCCCCTTCTAAGGAATACGAGGAACCGCAATTGCGGGAAGCAAAAAGATGAACGTGGAGAGAGGAAAAGGAGATTTTTTTGTGTAGTACGTTCGTTACGGTTGAAAAGAGGAGTCCAAAAGCGATATGATAGCAACATGTGGCAAAGATGCGTAAAGTGAGAGGAGTCGTTGGGTGCGATGGTGGTGACGGATCGGGATGTGGAGGCGATAGAACAGCGCATTGCCTATGCCTGTGCCGTGCACGGTCGGAGGCGTCAAGACGTCCGGATGATCGCAGTGACGAAGACGGCGACGATCGTGCGTACCGCCCAGCTCATCGATGCCGGATGTGTGCACCTCGCAGAAAGTCGATGGCAGCACGCCTCTCCAAAAATACAAGCGTTGCGTGAGACGGCACCCCATGTGACGTGGCATTTTATTGGGACTTTACAATCCAATAAGCTCAAGCACATTGTGGAGGCATTCACCTACATCCATGCACTAGATCGCCTCTCCATCGCACAGCAAGTGGACAAACTTGCGCACTTGCACGGGAAGATCATGTGTGCGTTCGTACAAGTCAATGTCGCACAAGAACCACAAAAAAATGGGATCTCTCTCGAAGAGTTGCCGCTGTTTTTGGGACAGCTGTTGCCACTGCGGGCGTTGCGTATCGTCGGTTTGATGACCATGGCTCCCCAAGGGCAGTCCCCGCAGTACATCACTCACATTTTCGAACAGTTACGTGATGCGCAAATTTCGGTCAACGCACAAAAAATTACCCGTGAGCCGTTGACGGAGTTGTCGATGGGCATGTCCGACGATTTTGAATTGGCAATCGCTGCAGGTGCGACATCGGTACGCATTGGGAGTGCGCTTGTTGGGGATGCAGCAAGGTCATAATGTATTTTTTCATTCATACGGTTCAACGGTGAAATGGAGGGGAAAGGGATGTTTAATCGACTGATGCATTTTTTTGGCATCCAAGACGACGAAGAAGAGCGGGGGGTACACACGACAGCGGACGAGGAAGTACGTGCACAAGACGTAAAAAAAACGCGCAACAACATTGTTTCATTGCACGCACACAAGTCCTCCAAACTCGTGTTGTGCGAACCGCGTTCTTACGAAGAAGCCCAGCAATTGGCGGATTATTTGCGTTCGCGCCGTGTCATTGTCGTAAACTTGCAGCGCATTCATCCCGACCATGCGATTCGCATCGTTGATTTTCTCAGTGGTACGGTGTACGCCCTCAATGGCGCCATCTCCAAAGTAGGGACGAACATTTTCGTGTGTGCCCCTGAATCCACGGAGATTCAAGGGACGATCAGTGAATGGCTTCATGAACAGGCTGCACCGATGTAGTACGAATGCCAAATTACAAAATACTAAGGAGGTGTTATGTTCTTGGAGTCAACGGTGCTGGATTTGCTTTCGTTCGCATACAACATTTATTTTTTTATGATAATAGCGTACATCCTAATGTCGTGGTTGCCCAATGCACGTGAAAGCACAGTGGGGCTCTACTTGGCAAAATTTGTCGAACCTTATTTGTCGATTTTTCGGCGGTTTATCCCTCCCATCGGCGGTGTGATCGATTTATCTCCGCTCGCAGCGATTTTCGTGTTGCAGTTTATATGGCTCGGCATCAAGACCATCGTTTTGTTTGTGCTATAAGTTTTTTATTTATGAAAAAAGCCCTACGATGAAACACGATTTTAGTACATATACATTATCGGCTAAAGCGCCTTTTTTATCTCACAAAAAGCATTCTTCTTTCGTATGTGTTTTCGATGTGTGGTGCATGGGTACCTCTATAAACCGATTTATAAAACATCCCTTTGCAGTAAACAAGCGTTTTTTTCGTTTGTGTTTATGCGTACGATGCCCTTTATAGAGGTGCCCTCATAGGATTGCGGATCGCGATTTTTTGGCGACAGGTAGTAAAGAAGGGGGACGCAGATGGGAACGACGCGTACAGAGGAGACGCACTGGATAGCCAAAATCGAGCGCATGATGGACGATGCGGTGTCATATTATAAGCCTCGCTTCACGGATTTCCTAGATCCGCGCCAACAACAGCTCGTTCACGCACAGGCAAACCGTCATGGGCGTGTAAAAGTGCGCATGTTCGGTGGTTTTTTGTCTGCAGAGCGTGTACGTGCCTGTTTTAGTCTCGACGCCGCGCAGGTGACAGACGAGGCGTTTTCGTTGGCGTTGTTGACCATTGTGCCACAACGGAACACGGCAATGGGATTAGACCACGGCGATTATTTAGGTGCCATGCTCGGCATAGGAATCAAACGTGAAAAAGTAGGTGATATTCTCGTTTTTTCTGATCGGGCATATGCGGTCGTTGCGGAGGAGCTCGTACCGTTGTTTCGGAGTGAATTTACGCAAGTCGGAACCGTGCCTGTGACGGTCGATCGGGCGGATTGGGATGTCGTGGCGACGTATGAACCGCAGGTAACAAAGGTGACGTGTTCGGTTGCGTCTCTTCGTTTAGACGGTGTACTGAGCGAAGTGTGCCATTTGTCGGACGCGAGTCGTCTTGCCCATTAAAGCAGGGCGTTGCAAAGTGAACTGGCAAGTCGTGGATTCGCCCGCTGCGACGTTGCGCATTGGGGATACGGTGTCGATGAGTGGGTTCGGTCGTTTTCGGTTAGAAGCAACGGAAGGAGTGACAAGATCAGGGCGCATTCGACTACATGTTGCAAAATATGTATAATATGGTGGAACATGTTATCTGAATCGTACAGCACGTGTGAGGGGGAGAGCGAAGATGGCATTAACACCGCTAGACATGGAGAACAAACAGTTTAATAAGCGACTATGGGGCTATGACGTGGATGAGGTGAACGAGTTTATGAAACTCATCATTCATGATTATGAGATGCTGTTGCGAAAATATACGGATGCACAGACGGAACAAAGTTTGCTCGTCGAGAAGTTGCACCATTTCGCAAGCATCGAAGAAACACTGAGTAAGACGATTATTTTAGCACAGGAAACGGCGGATGACCTCCGACAAAACGCCAAAAAAGAGTCCCAGCTCATCGTCAAAGAGGCGGAGAAAAATGCAAATCGGATTATCAATGAGGCGTTGACGGTGGCGCGGCAGACTGCGATCGAGACGGAAGAATTAAAAAAACAAGCGTCGATTTACCGCATGCGCTTTAAGTCGCTCATCGAGGCGCAACTCGATTTGCTCAGTCAGGAAGATTGGAAAACGTTAGAAAGTAAATGAGCGGGGGTGCCGAGGGGAACCCCGTGAGCGACAACAAGGAGGATATCAGGTGGATTACGCCAAAACGTTGCAGTTGCCTGAAAACGTCTTAGCGATGAAAGCCAATTTGCCGCAGGCTGAACCGCAGTTCCAACAACAGTGGGACGATGCGCAGTTGTATGCGCGTCTGCGAAAGGCAAACCAAGGGAAACCGAAATTCATCCTGCATGACGGCCCGCCTTATGCCAATGGCAATATTCATATCGGACATGCACTCAATAAGATCATCAAAGACATCATCGTGCGACACAAAACGTTGCAAGGATACGAAGTACCGTACGTGCCAGGGTGGGACACACACGGATTGCCAATCGAGCAGGCGATCGTGCAAGCCGAGGGCGTAGACCGTAAAAAAATGACGACGTTGGCTTTTCGGCAAAAATGTGCAGCGTATGCAAAGCAATGGGTGGAGGAACAAAAAAAACAATTTCAACGACTCGGAATTTTGGCGGACTGGGACCATCCGTATACGACGTTAGAACCGCAATATGAAGCGGCACAAATTCGCTTGTTCGGAGAAATGGTGAAGCGAGGACTCATCTATAAGGGACTCAAACCGGTGTATTGGTCTCCGTCTTCAGAAAGTGCGCTCGCAGAGGCGGAAATTGAATACTTCGAGAAAACATCGCCGTCGATTTATGTGGCGTTTCCCTTACGCGAGGCAAAAAACGGTGTGCCCGCAGGGGCAGAGCTCCTCATTTGGACGACGACCCCGTGGACGTTGCCGGCAAATGTCGGTGTTGCGGTTCATCCTTCGTATACGTATGTGTTTGTGACGGTCAAGGAAGCAACGCAAAAAGAACAAGAAGGACGCACGTTTGGTGTAGCAACACAGCGCCTGACCGAAGTGGCACAAACATTGGGGTGGCGATCATGGACATCGCTACAGGAATGCAGCGGAAAACATTTGGAATACAGCACGTGTGCACACCCATTTTTTGCACACAAGACGTCTTTGGTTGTGTGTGGGGAGCATGTCACGTTGGATGCTGGAACAGGGTGTGTGCATACAGCGCCTGGGCACGGGGAAGACGATTTTTTTGTGGGGCAGCAATACGGGTTAGAAGTGTTGTGTTTTATTGATGGGCAAGGGAAATTCACCACAGAAGCGGGTGCACTCGCTGGGCTGTATTACGAGAAAGCCAATGCAGTCGTGATGGACCACGTACAACAAGCAGGCTTGTTATTGCATCGTAGCGAAATTCGACATGCGTATGCGCACGACTGGCGCACGAAAAAACCTGTGATGTATCGGGCAACACAGCAGTGGTTTGCCTCCATTGCCCCGATTCGTGCACACATGCTCACCGAAATCCAACACGTGCAATGGGTGCCTTCGTGGGGAGAGTCACGGTTGTACAACATGATCGCGGACCGCAAAGATTGGTGCATTTCGCGACAACGTGCATGGGGCGTGCCGATCCCCATCTTGTATTGTGCGCACTGTGGGACAGCGCACGTGGACGATGCTTCGATCGAATGGATCGCTTCACGCATTGCGACGCACGGGACGGACGATTGGTTTTGTACCGAAGCGGATGCTTGGTTGCCCCCTGGCACGGCATGTACGGCGTGTGGCCATGATACCTTTACGAAAGAAACAGACATTATGGATGTGTGGTTTGATTCGGGTTCGAGTCATCATGCGGTGTTGCAACAGCGCGAAGAGCTTGGATTTCCAGCGGATTTGTATGTAGAAGGGTCCGATCAGTATCGCGGATGGTTTAATTCTTCACTCATCACGTCCGTTGCGACACAAGGCGTTGCACCGTATAAGGCGGTACTCAGCCACGGCTTTACGATGGACGCCCAAGGACACAAAATGTCCAAGTCGTTGGGCAATACCGTCGATCCGTTGCACGTTTGTGATACGCTCGGAGCGGACATCCTAAGGGTATGGGTCGCTTCCGTGGAGTACAAACAAGATCAGCGCCTGTCTTCGGGGATGCTCCAACAAGCGAGTGACGGCTATCGCAAAATACGCAACACTTTTCGCTTTATGTTGGGGAACTTGGTTGATTTCGACCCACACGTGCATGCCCAACCGTTTGACACGTTTCGTGAGATTGATCGGTACGTGTGCAGTCAGATGGAACGCGTACGTCAACAATGCATCGATGCGTACGACCAGTACGATTTTCACGTGGTGTATCAAGCGATGTATCATTTTTTGGCCGTAGAGATGAGTGCGTTTTATTTGGATGTGATGAAAGACACCTTGTATGCAGATGCAGTCACGCACCAGACACGTCGCGTGGTACAAACGGTCATGTATGAAATGGTGCGTAGTTTGACTCCGCTCTTATGTCCGTTGATTCCGCATACGGCACAAGAAATTTGGCAACACCACGTGGGCCATCACCATACGTTTGTCCAAGAAGAGGCGTATACGCCAATACGTACGGCATGGATCGACGATGCGTTGGAGCAAAAATGGGCATCTTATAAGAGTGTGCGCAACGAAGTATTAAAGGCGCTCGAAACGGAGCGAAAAAGCAAGCGCATTACGAATAGTTTGGAGGCACACGTCCATCTGTTTGCCAATGAGGCGTTTCGTGCGTGGATCGAGACGTTTCCAGCGCCAATGCATGCATTGTTTTTGGTTTCTGCAGTCACGGTGCATACGGACGAACAGTCATTGGGGGACGCACCGCATTTGGCGCGCGTTGAAGTGACACGTGCACGCGGGGAAAAATGTGTGCGTTGTTGGAATGTTACGCTGGATGTAGGGGGCGATTTGCGACATCCAACCCTTTGTGCCCGTTGTGCAGATGTACTTGCCAGCGCAACGTCCTAAACGCGATCCGAAAGCAGGGGATGGTATGGTTGAACGTATCGAAGAGCAAGGCGCACCAGCAACTTCTCACGGGCAGCAACTCCATGCACATTTGCAAACGATCGAACAATATTTGCAACGTTCGCAGCTGGCAGAATATGTGCAGTTGCTCAATACGCCACGCCAACTCATTTGGCGCAATCTTCTTGCCGGCATCGCACGTGGTGTCGGCATTGCCATTGGGTTTACGCTGTTTTCGGCGACGATCGTCTATGGACTCAAACAAATTGGCGCATTGAATTTGCCGATAATCGGGCAATACATCGCCGAGTTAGTGGAAATTGTGCAACGACAGATGAAGCTGTGAATGAAAACGTGGATGCTCTTCATGCACGATTTTCCATCCCCCGTTATGCTACCTATGCCTATGTCATACGAAACATGGATTAAAAACATCGATGCAGAACGTTTACTTTTAAGAGAAAGAAAATTGATTTTTAACCAGTAGGATTGCGGTATTCGAATAGTGTTTACACTAAACACGGATTAAAAATGTCCATACCAAGGGGCCCATTTCACAAGAAATCACGGCGCTTTTTAACCAATAGGATTCCTGTATTCAATCAGTGTTTAGTATTAGTACCATTCATACGAGCATCGAATATCGATGCTTTTTTTATTCCATTTTATCAGTAACCGTAGAAATTTTTCATTCCTATTGATTCATTTACAATTAAGGACGCTACTCCTCCTTCGACACCCCTGGGCATTATTTTCCGCACATGCCCTTGAAATAAAAATAACAACGTGATATATTCATTTTGTCGGGTACACAATGATGTCATACAAAACACGATTTCAAACGATATCGCTGCGGGAAGTCGATGCCTTTTGGTCTCGGTTTAAAATGCGGTGTGCTTTCCCACAAAAAGCATCCCTCTGTGGATATGTTTTCAATACGTGTTTCGTATTATGCCCCCCATTCCACATGCTAAGGAGAGATTTGAATGCATCTGTTCACACAACAAAGTAAAAAAAAGAAAAATCGCAAGTTGATCTTGTCCTTCCTCTTGTCATTGACACTCGTATGTAGTGGGTTTCATGGGGCAGTCAGTGCAAAAAATGTACCAAAAACAAAAGGGGCGCTTCCCACTGCCAACGTTAAAAACAACAAAAAAAATCTTTCTAATAAGATGCCTAATAATATACCAAATAAAAATGAGACAGAAAAAGTTGCGTTCGGTTTTGTAATCATCGGTGGTGTGAAGCTCGCAGAAGCGGTTGTCACCTTGGCGTCTCTTTACCTTGTGCTATGTAAAAATAAGTTAGACGTTGCCAAATGCGTAGGTACCTATGTCGATAATTTCAATAAGGCGAATAAAATTACTGGTGAACTTGCTTTGAAATTAAAAGATAGAGTACAACAAAAAGCCCAAGAACTTCTTAAAAACCAAAGAAAAAAGGGATC
>JAULZZ010000128.1:0-313 GCA_032117095.1 Paenibacillus sp. | reverse complement strand
CCCTGACACCAGCACAAGAAGCGGAACGGATGTTCCAAAAATTCCAGCAGAGGGGGTCACAAATTTCCATTTCAGCATGGTGCCAAGAACAGATCCAAGAACTGCAAAACTCACACCAATACGACGTGGCCGCAGCGCTACAAAAATTATGCAGTCCTTTTTCTAAGTCCAGTGCTGGGAGTATTGCACCATGTGAAGCTATAAATTTTAAAAACAATGAAACAGCACGTTCATTTGGCATGCGGTTTTTCCAATGTTGGTTTCAATCGTTGACTGCTGACGAGAAAAAAGCAATTCGTGATTATACGGATGG
>JAULZZ010000127.1:0-5185 GCA_032117095.1 Paenibacillus sp. | reverse complement strand
CTTCCCACGTCTCTCCCTTCGCATCCTTGAACGAGACGAAGATGACGGGCATCGTGCCTTGCAACTGCGTATATTTCTCCCCCTGTTGCCAAATCGCTAGGTCCGTGAACAATTCTTGGCGCGATGACTCGCTGTGTTCAAAATAGTACCGCAACATCGAGAGATTGAGCGTTTTGCCAAATCGTCTTGGACGGGGGATGAGAATTACTTGCCCCGCATCGTCATACATCTCCTGTATGAATACGCTTTTGTCCACATAATAGCATCCTTCCTCGCGCAAACGCTGAAAGTCGCTTTGTCCCAGTCGTAAACGATGTGTTCTCATCTCCACACCCTCCTCATACGAATCGCATATTGAAAAATATACACTGAGAAATTCCTTTTATGGAAAAAAGGTATCTTACCCGATCGCTCGGCGGGATTGGAAAGCGAATTCGTAGCACCGAGACCCAAAGCGTAGCTTTTCTGCAGGGGATAGGGTGTGAAGTCGTGATTCGTATCTGCGCAACATACAGTTGCTATGTTTTCTTCATTCGTATGCGGACATTGTTCCTCCTGTTTCGTGTTTGTGGAGGAGAGGAAATGATGTTCTACTCCTAAATATTTTGTCGCTTAAATAAGAGAGTGCTTATCACTGTCCAGATTGAGTAAAGAACTCATCCACACATGGTTTTTCGGGCCAGTTTCCGATCTTGCCATTCTCGTCGATGTCCCTCAATTCGACATAATCCCCATAGTCGCCCGGTATTAATTCGTTCGGCACATAGTCTTTATTGATTCGAGCGACTTCTTTAAAGTCTCCATCTCTAAGAATGTAGATACCTTCGTCTCTCACTTTATCGCCGATGTGATCAAATACCAGCCCCTTGGGCCAATTTAAGATCACCCCAGTGTCGATGTCAATTGTTGCAGTCCATATTCTCCCGTTCAGAAACGGCAATTTTTTCTCGATATACCTTTCGATTTTATCCTCATAAACCGGAATTTGTATTTCTACGTATTTCACTTCAATTTCTGTTGGCTTTAAAACCGTTGCCTTCATTTTTATTTAACCCCCTAAATTTTATAAATATTTACTTGTCGTCCTAGCTTGAACGCTCTTGGCGTTCCGGCACTTCGCTACGACCTATTGGGATCCCCCAACAAGCTTGGCGTTCTCCCTTTTGCTCGGCCCCAAAGCCCTAAATTGCCTGCCTTCCTCAGCACTGCGTCTTCTGGAAGCGCCTCTTTTTCTCCATAAAGGTATACAAACCCTTTTAGATTAATCCTCATTTCAAATCATAGATTCCGCAGAAAGGATACACCTCTACGCCACGTGTAAACTCCCTTTTTTTCTCGCAAAAGGTCACCCTTTGGATCTATGTTTTTAATAAGGGATTTATTTGACACCCCAGAAACTTTCTTTTACTCAATGCTATTTATAATTATAGGGTTGATTATATCATGGCAATCTCCGTAAGACAAGGACAAAACACAGGGAGCGCCTTTCCTCCCCCACCTACGCATCGTAATTCGTAGATACGATTTCCGATTCAAATCATACCCCCCAGTGGAAAAGCTACGACTTTTCGCCTCGGTTAAACCACCGGTTGCTTTCTCGCAAAAGACATCCCTCTGCTCAGTGCGTTTTCAAGTCGGATGCGCAGGAAACCGCCTTTTTTCTTTCCCGCACAAGGCAACCCTCTGGATCTATGTTTCAATAAGGGATTCGTTTGAAGTGGGAGACTTTCTTGCCACATGAGGTGAAATTTCACGATCATTTTAACAACGCTTTTGATATGTATTGAAATACAGCGTCGTTATCCGCGCCCACATGCTTCTCAACGATCAAACCAAAAATAACTTTACACTACCTTGTGGACTTATACGAACACTAAACTCTGTTTGAATACAGGAATCCTATTGTTTAAAACCCCCTTTTTTCTCGTAAAAAGCAACCCTCTGCATAGATGTTGTTAATCCGTGTTTCGTATTACTCATTCGTGGGCTTACTCATCATGTGGTGTACAATACAGCGACATGTTCGCCACGCGCAGGTGGATGCATGTGTCCAGAAGGGATGAGCCGATGCAACTGTTCCCAGTCCGACAGCGCATGCAGTCGCCAGCCACATGATGCAAAAAAATGAGCGGCGTCTTGACGTGCGATGCCCCAGAGAAAAGGCTCTTTTTGTCGTCGCAACCATGCATGGACAAATCGATTGCGAGACGTCTCAAAGGCGATCTGTCCTGTTGGGCGTTGCTCCATAAACGTTACGATAAGTTGAGACTGCGGGGGGGCGCAAGAACGGATGTTTTCGAGTGTTGCGCGTACTTGCCCTTCAGTAAGGTACATGAGTACGCCTTCGCTAACAAAAACCGTCTTTTTTGTCGGTGTATATGTTGTGTGGGCGAGTGCATCGGACACGGTTTGTTTTGTAAGATCTGTGCTGTAAAACATCAAGGCGTGCGTCTGTGTGCGCAATGCTTGTGTTTTCAACGCTTGTGTAGCTGGATGATCTAATTCGATGCCGATCAACGCAGGCACATCTTGAAGTAAGCGTAAGCCCAGCGTATCAAGCCCGCCTCCGATGACAACAAATTGTTCGCATCCGTGTGCAACAGCTGTACGAACGCACGATTCGATATATCGTTTTCTAGCGACATAGTGTGCAAACATTCCAGGAATGATGCAGTTCATCGTTTTTTCTACGATACGGCGCATGCTACGCATACGGCAGAGTCGGGCCAAAAACGCATACGGCTGTGGGGCATGGCGCAACATTTCGCGCAAATACGGCATCATTCGGGGATCGTACACCACTGATTGAGGGAGTTCTTGCAAGACACAATAACTGCCTAGTGCCACGATGATGGCAGTAGTAGATGGGGCATTTTTGTTCATGGTGACGCCAGCTTTTGCACCAATGTATCGTACCAATCGCTTCGAAATCTCCCGTGGGGGTCGTATTGATTTTTTTTCGCCAAAAATTCACGGATTCGAGGATGACACGTCGTGATTTGTGCACGCGTTGCCCAGTTATGATACGTCAAAAAATAGCTGCCACCGTAGCTTATGGCAATATCAATGAGCAATCGAAATTGTTCTTGCGCAACCACCATGCCTTGTGGGGTATGGTCGATGTGCAAGTTAAAAATAATGCATGCCCATTGTGCACGCGCCCAAGTGAGCACCGATTGTGTATCGGGTTCGCTAAACCGCACCGTACCATAAATGACGTTTGCCTTGGTACGGCGCAATGTTGCTGCTGCCGTTGCCAAAAACGCATCAATGTGTTTTTGGGGAACGTATAGTTCAGTAATCATTTCCGTTCCTTTTATAGGGGATCGTTGTTCGGCGTCGAGACGGACATGGTACCCGTCAAGGTACGTACTCATTTGATGCTCATCAGACCAATACACTTGCTTGTGTGTTTTGATATAGTGCGCACAATATTGTTCGAATGCGGTCGTCTTATCATGGTGCGCCAACCAGAGCAGTCTGTACCAGTCTGTTGGGGAGAGCTCAGTTTGGTCTTTGGCGATTGGTGTGCGTACGTCTACAGGAGCATAACAAGAAAACACCCCTTTTTGCAAAAACAACGGGTGCTGTGCGTCGATGATAAATTGGAAATCGCCGTATTCACATCCTGCTTCGATGTGCGCATGCACTTGTTCTATGAGTGCAGATGACGCAATGATGTCTACGATACGCTGTAATTTTTTTCTTGGCCACAGCCGCAGTTCGATTTCGGTGACAACGCCAAACAACCCGTATCCACCGACGACCAAAGAAAAGAGCTCTGCGTGTTCCGTGCGGTTGCATCGGCGGAGCTGACCAGTTGCATCGATGACTTGGAGCGACTCGATTTCAGACACAAAAGGGGGCAACTGTAGTCCGCGCCCGTGCGCATTGACTGCGACTGCACCACCGAGCGACAAGTTGTCTGCGCCAGTCTGTTTTTGACGAAAACTCAAGCCTTGTCCATCGGGTGCAAAATGCGGTCTCAGCGCAGTGAGGACATCTTGCCAGTTTGCCCCTGCTTGAAACGTAGCCGTCTGTTTATCGGGATCGTAGCGCACACATGCGCGCATTTCCCGCATGTCGATGAGCTGCTGTCCTGTGAGAAACTGTTGCCCGCCCATCGCATGGCGATTGCCACAAACACTCAGTGATGACCCTGATCGCCCGCAATCGAGGACGATGTCGATGACTTCTTCTGTATTTTTGGGGACATGCACGCATTGGACTGTGGTGCGATGGACTTCCGAATGGATGTCCGTCACCGCAATAGGGCCACTGTATTTCATCCATACCCCTCCTTCGGTTCATCTGGTGCTGATGCACTATACTATACCATATAATAAGGGGCGATTACATAGATTATTTCCCGAATACACAAACTTTTGTCCACGTCATACCTATACTTTTGTTGGAACTTCTGAAAGTCGCTTCCCGCAAACGGCGGTTTCATGCATTGCGTATTCTGTTGCCATCGGGATTCGTATGCGATTCTTCCAGCACAACGCATCCCCTTTCCTGTACTCCTGCTTTCCTACACGTACGCCATCCCGACCAACGTCTTTTTTCCTGCAAATGCCACGCCAATGTGCACAATATGCGGCACTTTTGTCCCCCCGAACATCGTATCATACGCCCGTTCTTTTATTTGCGCCAACGCTTTTTCTACCCCTTTTGCCAGTTGCTTTTCTTCCTCCACCCGTTTGAATTCGAACACGAATCCGCACGGGTGCGTCTTCACGTTGCGTGGCTTCACCACCAATGTCAACAGGTTAAGAACTTTTCTGACAAATGTTACAAATAAACGGGAATTCTAAAAAATATTGACGTTTTCTAAAAAATAACCTATCATCACTGATTCATCCGTACTCGAGAACATTCGCTTAACCTGTTGACATTGGTTTTGAATACAGACATCTCATACTAATTCCAAACAAATATATCGACACAATAACGTGTGTATGTTACTAAGAATATGCTATAGCGCTGAGAAAAGAAATACAAAAGCGAAGAAAAATGTAAACGCATACAAACGATTAGAAGTAGTCGCATAGGGTGGCGTGGGAAAGAAGAACAAAGAAATCGTCACGTTGACAGGATATAACGCCGATGATGTGGAAATGTTGGCAAAGAAATCGGTTACTGGCGGGATACACGATCAAAAGTATTACAGGGTGAGACTGGA
>JAULZZ010000126.1:0-4228 GCA_032117095.1 Paenibacillus sp. | reverse complement strand
ATGCCAACGTCGATTACGATGAGACGGGGTCGATCGGCAAACGGTATCGGCGCCAAGATGAAATCGGGACGCCGTGGTGCGTGACGTATGACTTTGAATCCGAACACGATCGGTGTGTCACGGTGCGCGATCGCGATACGATGCAACAAGAGCGAATACCGATTGATGCGCTGCTCGCCACGTTGTCAGCCCGTTGGGGGATGGCTGTGGTTTCGGGGACGCCTTATGGGACGAATCCACCAAAGTGAAGAAAAATGAACAAAAAAATTTGCGTGCGTCAATTTACGTATCATAAATAATATTTTGAATGTTTTTTTGCAGGAGATACATGCTAAACAACGAATATCATTTACTTGTCAGTCAAATGGGTTAGGTGATGACAATGGAAGAACGTACGCGTGATGACGACGTTGTCCAAACGATTTTGAAACAGGTGGACATCGTCGAGCAGATCGGTCGAGTCGTTTCCTTGGCAAAGCAAGGACGCAGTCATGTCGGGTTGTGTCCGTTTCACAGTGAGAAGACACCTTCGTTCCACGTCGTGCCCGAAAAACGGATGTTTTACTGTTTCGGTTGTGGTGCGGGGGGCAATGTGATCCGTTTTTTGATGAAACACGACGGCTTGACGTTTGGACAAGTTGTGCACACGCTTGCAGCCCAAGTAGGCATCTCCGTCGCGTTCCCGTCGTCGGCCGAGATGACGGAGCACCAGCGCCAGCAACAACCGTTGCTTGCCTTGTGTGAAGAAGCCGCTACGTTTTTTCACTTTGTACTGACGGGCACACAACAAGGACAAGAAGCGTATCGCTATTTGTTGCAACGAGGGGTGCAACCTGCATTGATCGATACGTTTCAACTCGGCTATGCGTTGCCGATGTGGGACACGTTGATCCAACATTTGATGCAGCGGGGCTATACGACAGACCAAATGGTACAAGCAGGGTTGGCGTTGTCTCGTGCAGACGATACGGGATATTACGATCGTTTTCGCGACCGTGTAATGTTTCCGATTCGTTCTGCGCAAGGACGCGTGGTCGCTTTTGGGGGGCGGACGATGCATGCGGACATCCAACCCAAATACCTCAATTCCCCTGAGACGGTGCTGTTCCACAAAAATCAAGTGCTGTATGGACTGTCCTTGGCAAAGCCTGCGATAATGAAGGCCGATCAGGTCGTGTTATTCGAAGGGTATTTCGATGTGATCAAAGCATGGGGGGCGGGAGTCACCAACGGCGTTGCTACACTGGGAACGACACTCAGTGATGCACATGTCACGATGATGCGCCGGCTGTGTGCGTCTGTGACGGTTTGTTATGACGGCGATGATGCGGGAAAGGCAGCGACCACGAAGGCGATTTATCGTTGTGATCAGCATCAGTTTCCTGTGCAGGTCGCCATGTTGCCAGATCGTCTCGATCCCGATGAATACATCGAACAGTATGGTGCCTCTTCCTTTGTGCAACGACTTACTACGCAAGCGGTCACTGCGATGACGTTTCGGATGCTTGAAGTAAAGCGCCAAATTGGGACGATGGATGACAGGGGAAAGTTGCAGTACGTGCGCGAAGTGGTCCCGATGATCGCACAGCTCGCTACACCGACCCAACGAGAGCATTATGCCCAGCGACTCGCTCAAGATGTAGGATATATGTATGATACGATTCGCCAAGAAATGAACGAAATCCGGATGCGTCAAGCAAATGAGAGGGATAAAACACCCCGTTCGTGGAATACTATGCGCATTATGAGTGCAGAAAAGGCGCTTCCTCCGCTACGCCCTGCCTACCATAACGCAGAGCGACAATTGTTGGCTGCGATGATGCACGATGCCGACGTCGCCAAGGCCGTACTTGCGGAGCGTGGGGCTCACTTTTATACCGATCAGCATGGCGCATTGGCCGCTTTTTTATACGCCTATTATGCAGCAGGACATCCTCCCGACCCACACCGTTTTATGGCAACATTAGAGGACGATGCGTTAGAGTCCGTGGCGACGGCGATTTATTTGCAATATCCCGAACAAACTTTCAATACGCATGTATACGAACAATGTATGGCGCAATTGTACGATTATCATCTTCATTGCCAAGTGCAACAACTCAAACAATACCAGCAACAACTCGTCGCAGGTGCGCAACCCGATCGGATGTTGGCGGCCGCCCAAGTAGGCAATGAAATTATTTCATTAAAAAAACAACTGCATCAGCGGGCACGTCGCATATAACGTATAGAGCAAACAGAGGGGGGTCCACGCATGATGCAAGACCAGCAGGTAGTGCAAGAATTATCTTTGGAGCATGCGAAGGAGCAGTTAATCGAACAAGGAAAACAACGCTCGGCGTTGACATACAGTGAAATTACAGATCATCTCGGCTCATTTGAGCAGGAGCCCGATCAGATTGATGAATTTTATGAGCGTTTGGCTCAAAATGGCATTCTCGTGGTGAACGATGCTTCTGAAGTGTCGCCAACGAACGATTCGCACGAAGGCTTTACGTTAGACGATGAGTTGGCGTTGCCTCCTGGCATTAAGATCAACGACCCTGTGCGCATGTACTTAAAAGAAATTGGGCGTGTGCCGTTGTTGTCGGCTTACGAAGAAATCGGGCTCGCCAAACGGATCGAACAAGGCGATGTAGACGCCAAACGACGATTGGCAGAGGCGAATTTGCGGCTGGTGGTGAGTATCGCCAAACGGTATGTCGGCAGAGGGATGTTGTTTTTGGATTTGATCCAAGAAGGGAATATGGGGTTGATCAAGGCCGTAGAGAAGTTCGACTATCTCAAAGGGTACAAATTTTCTACGTATGCCACTTGGTGGATTCGTCAAGCGATCACCCGCGCCATTGCCGACCAAGCCCGAACGATTCGCATTCCCGTGCACATGGTGGAGACGATTAACAAGCTTGTGCGCATTTCACGGCAACTGTTGCAAGACATTGGGCGTGAACCAACGCCCGAAGAAATCGCCAATGAAATGGAAATGTCGACGGAGAAAGTACGGGAAATTATGAAAATTGCCCAAGAACCCGTCTCGTTGGAAACCCCGATCGGCGAAGAAGATGACAGTCATCTCGGTGATTTTATCGAGGATCAAGAAGCGCTCGCTCCCGCAGACGCGGCTGCCTTCGAATTGTTAAAAGAACAGTTAGAAGATGTGCTGGATACATTGACCGAACGGGAACAAAATGTGTTGCGTTTGCGCTTTGGGCTCAACGACGGGCGGACGCGCACATTGGAAGAAGTCGGACGGGTATTTGGTGTGACACGGGAACGCATTCGCCAAATCGAAGCAAAGGCATTGCGCAAGTTGCGCCATCCGAGTCGAAGTCGACGACTCAAAGATTTTTTGTAAGGAAAGGAATCCCATGATGGTCACGTTATCCAAACGATTGCAAGCAGTGGCACAGGAAGTGTTGCATGATGTCCCCATGGCAGATATTGGAACGGATCACGGTCTGTTGCCACTTTTCTTAGTGGAATCTGGCGTCGTCCCGTCTGCCATTGCTTCCGATGTGCGTCGTCTTCCCCTTCAACGCGCCCAAGAAACGATTGGGCGTTCCGCACTGGCGCATCGCATTGCGTTGCGCTGTGGAGACGGATTACAGGTGTTGCGTGCACAGGAAGCGAAAACGGTCGTGATCACAGGAATGGGGGGGGCGACGATCGTCGCTCTCCTTTGTTGTGCGGGGGAGGGGTTACACGGGGTGCGTCGATTGGTGTTACAGCCCCAAGGGCAAGTCGCCACCGTCCGCCGATGGCTAGTCGCACAATCGTGGTGCATACAGCACGAGCAGCTCGTGCACGAGCGGGGGGTAGATTATGTGATTTTGACCGCCGATGTCGCTTCTGTGGAGCAAGCGGCACGACATAACGAACAGTGGTACACGCATGATTTGCCTGATGGCGAGCGGGTGCACGTAGAGACATTGTATGCACTAGGAGCGCTGTTCGTCCGCAAGCCTTCGCAGGAGGTGCTCGCGCACTGGGAAGCGTACGAACAACGGTTGCATCGGGCAATCGCACAAATGGAAAAGGCGAGCCATCCGTTATCTTCGCAACGGCGACAACAATGGTGCGCGCATGCACAACAAGTGAGGCAGGTGATCGCGTCATGTCGTTTTGTGTGAAGGAGATCATGGCGTGGATGGAGCAATGGGCGCCTCGTGCGTATGCAATGCCGCATGACCCGATCGGATTGCATGTGGGAGATCCACAGTGGCACGTG
>JAULZZ010000125.1:0-3284 GCA_032117095.1 Paenibacillus sp. | reverse complement strand
TAGTGTACCGTGTAAGAAGACAGGGTTCATTCCGAGAAAGGACGTGTATCGATGGCGTTTGATGCAACCGTTGTCCGCGCACTCGTCCATGAGTTGCAACCCTTGGTAGGGAGCAAAATTACGAAAATTCACCATCGGGATTCTGATGAAGTCCAGCTCACCGTACGTCATCACGGCACGACACAAAAATGGATCATACGCACGCATGCGATGCGTCCAGGGGTATACCGGCGCGATACGTCCATAGACGATCCGCAAGCCCCCTCGGCTTTTTGTATGCTACTACGCAAATACATCGAGGAAGGCACGATCGCGGCACTCCAGCAACCGCGCATGGAACGGATCGTGACGTTCGAAATCGCCCGGAAAGAAGCGTGGGATGGCATTCCCCGTGTGACGATGGTCATCGAGTGGATGGGCAAACATAGCAATCTCATCTTACTCAATCCCCAAACGAATGGGGTACTCGACGCACTCAAACGGATTACGCCGTCGATTAGTCAGCATCGGTTGCTCGTGCCAGGCTGCGTGTATGCACCTCCTCCGCACCACACGCGCCTCGATCCGTTGACGTTTTCGGCTGCCCAATGGCATCAGTGGGTTCATACGCATCTATGCGACCTCCCGCTTGCACACGTCCCTCAGCGGTTCGTCCAATCGTTTTTGGGGATCGGCCCCTTGCTCGCAACGGAGTTGGGATTTCGCGCCACGCATCCCGAAACCCCACAGTGCATGACGCCTGCGCACCTGACACGCCTAGTGGACGTGTGTGTTGCGGTGTTTGCGGACATCCACGCCCATCATTATGCTCCGCAGCTCGTCCAACACGGGACGAACACGACCGTTTCGGTGGTCGCTGTCACACACCTCCACGGGGCGCATCCCCCGTTCCCCTCCGTACAAGAGGCACTTTTGGCACAAACGACGCTCTCCTCTGACGCTACTTCTACGACCGTTTCTGTACAACCCCTGCTCCGTCTCGTCACACAAGCACTAAAAAAGCTAGAAAAAAAGAGCGAAAAATTGCAACTTGCAGCCCAAGCGACAGCCCAAGCAGACACCTATCGCTTATTTGGCGAACACATTTATGCGTATTTGCCACACATTCACCTTGGGATGACGACACTCACCGTCCCTGACCTCTATGGTTCATCCGAACAAACGGTCACGATCCCCCTCGATCCGCAGCAATCTCCGATCGAAAATGCGACGCGTCATTTTCATAAATACCAAAAATTGCGTCATAGTGCTCCCCTCATTGCCAGCCAAATCGCGCAATGCATGCAAGAAGTCACTTATTTGCAAACGATTGTTACGCAGTTGCACCATGCGACCCCCGCAGAAGGACGCGAAATCCGCCAAGAACTGCTCGATGCAGGGTACCTCGCTACTCCCCCCAAAAAATCACCACGGACAAAGGGGAAAACACCCGTCACGGTTCATGGGTACATTTCTTCTACAGGTGTGCGTATTTATTGCGGACGGAGCAACGTGCAAAATGAAAACGTAACCCATCGTTTGGCCTCCCCTACCGATACGTGGTTGCATACGCGCCAACTGCCTGGCCCCCATGTCGTCATCAAAGCCGCTTTTGTCGATGAGACAACGCTGTATGAAGCGGCCCAGCTTGCCGTGTGGTTTAGTAGCGCACGCCAATCGAGCAAAGTACCCGTAGACTACACGCTCGTCCGCCACGTGAAAAAACGTGCAGGCGCACCCATGGGGCAAGTGACGTACGAGGCATACGCGACGCTGTTCATCACCCCTGATGAAGCGGTGATCCAACGGCTGAAGCGACTGTGAGGGGGACGAAACCGCCGTTTGGCAAGGGAGGGGGAACTCTCCTCCTGAAGTTCATACGAAACACGATTTGAATAAAGCCGTCCTATTGATTAAAAATCTTTTTTTTCGTAAAATGCTGTCTTCTCTGCATCGCTGTTTTTAATCCGTGTTTCGTATCAGGTCGCCTCAATCCAATACGAAAACGTGCGTACTTTCCCTAAATATTGAAATTGTGCCCATACTTTATACATGCCTTCCGTGGGGAACGTCGTATGAAACGCCGCCTCTGCAACGTTCTTCCCTGCAGAAATAGGATGCACATGCAAATATGTTTTGGTATCCCCTGAGATGATGACCACGTGTCCGATCGCTCCCAAGTACGGTTCGAGTGTCGTAATCGGTTGTTTCGTCGAAGCATCAGCTAGAGTAAACCGCAACGTCGCTTCTTTTTTTGCTACAAACGTCGTTTGTTCGATCGTCGCTTGCACGCCGTCGACTACTTTTGTGCGCTGCCCATCGTCCATGGGGGCTGGCGATGTTTCCGTCCCCTCGACCGTTACGGTGTGGTCGTACGTTTTGGCCGCCATTCCTTTGGGTTTTGCATCGGCAAACAGACGATACTTCCCTTGACTTGGGAAGGTCATGTCGATCACAAAACGACCGTCCCCTGCATACGTCGGATGAATGTGATCAAACGTATTCAAATCTTCTCGCACCACAATAAGGTGCAATAATTTTTCATGTGTCACGTCAAAATCTTGCACAGGCTTCCCTGCTTCATCGGTGATTGTGACCATAAGGGACGCAGGACGATTTGCTGTGGGGGAGCCGTTTACAAACGCCCACGTCGCCTGCGTTGGCTGTGTAGCGGACGTTTCTTGGTGTGTCGTGTGGGCTTCATGCCCTTCATGCGCCCCATCATGGTTCATCGTCCCACACCCTGTCAATCCTACAAAAATACAAAAAAACGCAACAACTGCTCGACTTGTTTTCATCGGATTTCCTCCCCCTTTGGTATGTTGCCGCCTGTTCCCCGTTGTCTCGTACGCATCTGGCTTCCAATCTATGTCTATGTTTTCAAGCGTCGTACTTGAACAAAAGCGCACCGTCATTGCCGCACAAGAGGCATCCGACGCAACCGCAACGCATTGAGCACGACCATCAGGGCACTCATGGCCATCGCTGCCGCAGCCATCCACGGGGTAAACAATCCCCCCATCGCTAAAGGAATGCCGATGCCGTTAAACGCAATCGCCCAAAATAAGTTTTGTTTGACGTTGCGCCACGTAAGACGGCTGACCGCAAATGCGTCAACAATCGCATGCAAATCCGTCCGGAGCAACGTGACATCCGCCGCTTCTTTGGCTGCATCGGCCCCCCGATACATTGCAATGCCGACATCCGCCGTAGCCAGTGCAGGGGCATCGTTCATGCCGTCTCCAACCATCGCAACCCGCTTTCCTTGCTTTTGTAGTTGTTGGATGTATGCTGCTTTTTGGTGG
>JAULZZ010000124.1:0-3686 GCA_032117095.1 Paenibacillus sp. | reverse complement strand
CGAGTACCGCCCCACAAACCATCTGGGGAAATGTGGTTGCCCACACCCATGTCATCATGCCCGCGACGCTCGTCAACAACGCAAGTGGCAACAACCACGGTGTCGGTTTGCGATCGGAGTACGTACCAATGCACGGTTGGAGCAAGGCGGATGTGATGTTGAGTGCGAACAAAATCCAGCCCATTTGGGTAAATGTCAAAGCATATGTGTTGCGCAACACTGGCAAAAGAGCAGGCACGACCGCTTGCATCATGTCGTTGCACAGATGGAGCACGCTGACGGATGCCACGACAACGAACAACGGCTTTGTTGTTTGTGGGGATACGAAAGATTGTTGCGGTTCTTTCAAGGAAAGTACACACTTCTCTCTACAATAGTTTTTGGACACGACATAGATGGAACAAAAAAGGATGGATGACCGATGGACCTCGCACAACCGACAGTAGCACATGCAGACCATATGCTAGAAAAGATAAAAAGTCGCTTGCGGATGGCAAGCGGTCAAGCCATGACTGCCTCTACGATAGATCTCGCCAAATACGATGATTTATATGCCCTCTATACGTGGGTGATGTCAAAACCAGATTACAGCATCATGGAAGTCGAAGCGATCGTCGCCGAACTCGGTACCTTACGCAAACGGTAACCCTTCTGCGGACAACGCACGGACAAAACGATGCAACGCTTCCATCAGCACAGCACGCGGACATGCACAGTTGATGCGAACAAATCCTTTTCCGTCTTCTCCGAACGTAGAACCCTCATTAAAAGCGACTTTCGCCTGACGGTACATCCACTGTGTGATTTGTGCGGTCGTGAAATCGTATGCACGCATGTCGATCCATAACAAATACGTCCCCTCTGGAGCCATGGGACGCACCCGCGGGGCGTGCTGACGCAAATACCCGATCGCTTCTTGGATGTTCGTGGCGATATACACCAAGACGGCATCAAGCCAAGATCCCCCCGCTTCGTAGGCCGCGATCGTCGCCGCCTGCGCAAAAAAGTTTTGCATATGGAGGGAGAAAGCCCGCATCCGTTGGGTCAAGGCATGGCGCAAGGAGGCGTCTGGCACGACCATAAACGACGACTGCACGCCTGGAATATTGAACGTTTTCGTCGCAGCGACAAGCGATACGTATCGACAGCCTACGCTTGGGGCGACGTGCGCAAAAGGGGTATACGCCTGTGGCGAAAACACCAAGTCCCCGTGGATTTCATCGGAGATGACGAGGGCGTCGTATGCAGCGCACAACGTCGCAAAGGCAGTAAGCTCTGCAGACGTCCATACACGTCCACCAGGGTTGTGTGGATTGCACAACAACACCAGTCGTGCACCTCCTTGGAGCAAGGTTTCTAAATGCACGAGGTCCATGACGTACCGTATCGTATCGCCGTCTTCTACGAGACGCAAAGGATTTTTCTGTAATGTACGTCCGTGTAGTGCGATGACCTCATAAAACGGATGGTATACGGGGCTTTGCAACACCACGCTTCCGTGCATGGGCGTGCATTGTTCGATGAGCAATGCCAAAGAGGTCACGACACTCGGGCTCGTGACGATCGCAGGACGTGCAATCGTCCATCCATGGCGTCGCACGTACCATTGGCGCATCGCTTCCTCCCATTGGGGAGTCCGAATCGTATAGCCATAAATGCCTTCTTGAGCGCGCCGTACCGTCGCTTCCACGATCGCAGGGGCGCATGGAAAGTCCATGTCAGCGACCCACAAGGGCAACACTTCTTCACTCCCAAACAGCGTCGTAAGCTGGTCCCATTTGTATGAAGCGGTATGACGGCGTGAATGTATGCGGTCAAAATCATAGGGAGTAGTTGACATCATCTGACCTCCTGTTGTCGAGCGGGCGATTTCACGTGCATGCAGTGGCCTTCGTCTCATTCGTATTGTACCGAACGCCACGGTTGGACTCAATAGACGGCGTCTTATTCCGCTCATCCGATCCCGTGTTGAACACCGACATACAGAGTACCTCCTTTTGCGGAAAAACAAAAGGAGGTTTGACGGACAGGACAATTGATACGAAACACTGTTTGAATACAGAAATCATTTTGGTTAAAAATTACTTTTTTTATAAAAATTAATCGCTCTGCATCGGTTTTTTTAATCCTTATTTCATATTAAATATGAATTCGTATTGTTTATCCTATAAAGTATGGAGGAAGGTTCTATGCACACCCCTGCGCTACTCGTCACTGCGGTCAAAGCCGAATACGATGCAGTCATGGAAGGGCTGCATGGCGATCGGCGGTTTGATGTCGCCATCGCTGGAGTAGGTGCGGTCGCAGCCGCAACATGTACTGCAAGACATTTGGCAAAAAAGTCATACAAAAGTGTGGTTTCTCTCGGCATTGCGGGGGGATTTTCCACTGTACAACGTGGCGATGTATGCGTCGGCACACAGGCGATCATGGCGGATTTCGGCGTGGAATTTCCTGACGGTCACGTGTCGGATATGGCGACGATGGGATACGGACGTTGTGTAATTGCCTCGGACGCACGCCTATGTGAAACAACGACACACGTGTTAGGGTCGATATTTTGCGTGCATACTGGTCCAATTTTGACCGTCCACGTCGTCACAGGCACGGAAAGTACGGCTTTGCAACGCACTCGTAGATACCCCAGCGTCATCGCCGAAGCGATGGAAGGGTACGGTGTCGGCAGCGCCTCACAAACTGCACAATTCATAGAGGTACGTGTCATTTCGAATGCAGTTGGCGTGCGGGACACAACACAGTGGCGCATCCCAGAAGCACTCGATACGTTGCGTCAGGTCATTTCGGCGTGCAAGGAGGGATGGTGATGCAACTGGCGATTTCTCCGTGCCCGAATGATACGTTCATTTTTCATGCGTGGATCCATGGATTGCTCCCCGAAGCCCCGATGTGTCAGGTGACTTTTGCCGATATTGGACAGACGAACCACCTCATCAGTGCCCCAGATTGTCCTTATGATGTCATGAAAATCTCGTATGGGGCGTTGCCGTGGTTGCCTCCGCATTATGGCATTGTACCTTGTGGAGGTGCCTTAGGGCACAACTGTGGTCCACTTCTCGTACGTCTGCGAAACGACGGAGAAGAACGCGCCCTTGTGCACTCCCGTATCGCAATTCCTGACGATCGTTCGACGGCGTATTTGCTCCTAAAACTGTGGTTTCATGAAACGTATGGCACGACACCGCCACACCTCATCCAGATGCCCTACGACCAGATCATGCCTGCTCTCGCCCAACGCACCATCGATGCTGGTTTACTCATTCATGAAGCGCGCTTTGTGTATCCGTCGTGGGGATGCGAGGCGGTGTGCGACCTCGGTCACTGGTGGGAGCAGACGAGCGGTTGTCCGATCCCCCTCGGGGCGATCGTCGTCAATCGCCACATAGACGCAACACAGATCACGGCGTGTATTCGTCAATCGTTAGCATACGCACACACGTACCCCGAAGCGTCAATCGCATTTGTGTTGCACCATGCGCAGCACCGTGACCGTGCGACGGTCGATGCCCATATCGCCTTGTACGTCAACGCCTACACGCATGACCTTGGCGTACAAGGAAAAAAAGCCGTATCCACCTTGTTTTTGCGTGCACAACGTGCCGGCATCGTTCCGCACGTCGCAGTAGACTCCTTTTTTCTTTGAACGGCCATTTTCATTTTCCCCCCAC
>JAULZZ010000123.1:0-29687 GCA_032117095.1 Paenibacillus sp. | reverse complement strand
TTTATGAGATGTTTTTTGACGATGCGGTCGTGGCCGCACGGGAGCTCGACATTACGCTCACAGGACGCGATGCGGGCAGCCAAGGGCGCATTCCCATGTGTGGGGTGCCGTACCATGCAGCAGAAGGATATATTACAAAGTTGATCCAACGCGGATACCATGTGGCGATTTGTGAGCAAACGAACACTCCCGAGGAAGCCAAAGGATTAGTACAGCGCGCCATCGTACGCATCGTCACGCCAGGGACGCACTTTAGTTCCGATGCCCAAACGGCATCGACGGGGCGCCTGTTGGTGGCGCTTTGTGGCAATGCCGCTTCTTTTGGGCTGGCGGCCCTCGATGTGACGACGGGGGAGTTATGGGCGATGACGTGTCCGTCCGTTGAACGGTTGGGGGACGAACTGTATGCGTTGGCGGCCGCTGAAATCGTATGCAATGACGCCACAAAACAACTCCTCACGTCTTTCGCATGGTTGACTGCACGCAACGTATGCATCACCACCCGAGCTGATGCGCATCTTGCCAAAGAGTGGGCGTGCGACGTTTTTCCGCAGGTTGATTCGTCGCTTCTACACGAAAAAGAAACGTATGACGCCGTCATGGCCGTGCTCTATTATGTGTACGATACGCAAAAAAAGGGGATGGAGCACATCCGTCTCGTCGAACGTGCGGACATCGCACAGCAAGTAGAAATCGATGCGAGCACACGCCATAACCTAGAACTCATCGAATCCGTGCGGCAACATGGGCGGCACGGTTCGTTGCTCGGCGTGCTCGATGCGACGGTCACGGCGATGGGCGGACGACGACTTCGTCGTTGGGTGGACAAGCCGTTGACTCATTTGCCCTTGTTATTGCGGCGTCACGATGCGGTCGATGCGATGTACCAACAACCGCTCGAACGTGCGATGTTGATCGAACAGCTCAAAGCGGGATACGACATCCAACGGCTCATTGGGCGCATTGCGACGCAGACGGCTACCCCACGCGACTTCGTGATGTTGGCACGTACGCTAGCGACAGTGCCAGCGATCAAGCAATTGCTTGACACCCCCCGTTTTCTCGCTTCGCGCGTCATTGCCTCGTTTGTACATGACGTAGATCCGTGCACGGACATATACGAACGGTGTGTCCACGCGTTGCATGCGGATTTGTGGACGAATCCGCGGAGCGACATGGTCATCCAAACGGGGTACGACGCCAGATTGGATGCGTTGCGTCAAGCGACCCAAGAGGGAAAACAGTGGATCGCCACGTTAGAACAAGAAGAACGTGAGGCGACGGGCATCCGATCACTAAAAGTCGGGTACACCAAAGTGTTCGGTTATTATATCGAAGTGACGCATACGCACAATCATGCCATCCCACAAGACCGGTACGAATGCAAACAAACACTCAGTGGGGCACAACGGTATGTGACAGCTGCCCTCAAAGAGAAAGAAGCACGCATTTTGGAAGCGACCGAGCAATTAGAAAGCGTAGAACAGGCACTGTTCCGCGATTTCTCGAACACGTTTGCCCCAGACATTGTGCGCTTACAAGCGCTTGCAGACGCACTCGCTACACTCGATGCGTTGCAATCGTTGGCCACCGTAGCCACAACACAGCGGTACGTACGCCCGCACATGCATGACGGATACGACGTGCAGATCAAGGAAGGCCGTCATCCGGTCATCGAGACGATGTGCACAACAGACGAATTCGTCGCAAACGATACGACGCTGTGTGCCGACAGCACACGCATGCTGCTGATCACAGGCCCAAATATGGCGGGAAAAAGCACCTACATGCGCCAAGTTGCTTTGATTCATCTGATGGCCCAAATGGGCAGTTTTGTGCCCGCACGCAAAGCCATATTGCCTATCGTGGACAAGGTGTTTACACGGATCGGGGCATCCGATGATCTCGTTGGCGGACAAAGTACATTCATGGTCGAGATGCGGGACATCCAACAGATGATTACGCGTGCGACATCGCGTAGTTTGGTCATTATTGATGAGCTAGGACGTGGCACGGCGAGCAACGAAGGGCAGGCGATCGCTCAAGCGGTCATGGAGCACATTCATCACACGATCCGATGCAAAACGCTTATTTCTACGCATTATCGCGAATTGGCATACGTTGTGCACACGTTGCCACACATGGACAATGCGACGATGGCCGTGCACGAACAAGAAGGACGCGTACTTTTCCTCAAAAAGCTTGTGGCAGGCATCGCCGAAAGCTCCTATGGCATTTATTGTGCAGAACGTGCGGGATTGCCGTCTGCACTCATCACGCGGGCGTATACCCTCCTCCAAGAGGACGTGGCACACGAGAGGGCATATGCACAAAAAGAAGCGGTTTCGACGCCCCCGCCATCCTACGAACAATTGTACCTCCAAACACAAGCGAACATATCTACGCAACAGTGGATTGTACAGGAGTTTTTGCACCAACTCCAACAATGGGACGTGTTGCGCATGACGCCACTCGTTGCCTTACAACACCTGCATGACTTGAAACAACGTTTGCAAGAGCCATCGCTAGACGACTCACCCGTAGCATCGTTACATATGGAGGGGCATTGACATGAAGCAACAGTGCTTTGCGCAACGCACGCATCACAGGCGCGTTTTCCCGCTTCATCGCTTTTTACGCTGTGGCATGGTCGGATGCATTTTTTTTGCTTTGTTTTTTTCATGCACGGCGACGGCTTCCCAAGCAGAAGGTCCCTCGACCGTTGAACACATGGAAGAACTGCTAGACCTCATAGAACAAACCCATTTTTCGCACGTGCCGAAGTCGTTGCTCATCGAAGGGGCGATAGAAGGCATGCTCCAAAAACTCAACGACCCCTATACGCAGTATTACAACGCCAAAGCATGGGATGAATTCAATCGTTCATTAGAAAGAAAAACCATCGGAATCGGAATTTCCTCCAAAGAAACGGAAAAAGGGCTGTACATCCTCAAAGTATACCCAGGAAGCGCAGCCGAAAAAGCAGGGATTGTAGCGCACCAAACGATTACGCACATCGACGGCATCCCGCTTTCCAGCAAAAAAGCACGCGAACGATTGGAAAAACTCAAAGACGAAGAGGGAAAAGTCGTCACCGTGGAATTGCGCACGACCACAGACGATTCCCCGCGTACGGTTTCAGTCACCGTCGCCTCGTATACGATTCCTTCGGTTGAAGCCGTGCGGACGCTAGGGGACATCGGGTACGTGAAAGTCGTTTCTTTTGCCAAAGATACGGCAGAAACCGTCACACAAACGATGGAACAACTCGGAAAACCGTCTGCGGTCAGAGGGTGGATCATCGATTTGCGGGATAACCCTGGGGGGTATGTCGATACTGCCCGCAAAATGGCCGCTTTGTTTATCCCGGCTGGACGGGTATTGTACACGCTCGATCGCAATGGGATTCGTCAGTCGATAGACATCCCCGAAGGACAAACCGTGCGCCAACCTGTCGTTGTGTTGATCAACGAATACAGTGCAAGTGCATCGGAAGTGTTCGCAGGGGCGTTGCAAGATTACAATAAGGCGGTACTCATCGGTAAAAAAACGTTCGGAAAAGGCACGGTGCAACAACTGTATGCGTTAAAGTCTGGCGGGATAAAAGTGACGGTAAGCCACTATTTAACTCCTTTAGGAAAAGCGGTAAATCAAGTGGGCATAGCCCCAGATCAATCCGTCGAACATCCTTTGCGCCAAACGATTCGTGCATTGTCCCACCTCGGAACAACAACGTTTCGACTCGAATCCACTGCGTACGAGAGTAAAATAAACGGCATTGACATCAGTCAACCGCTCGCTTGGAAGACCGAAAAACAAAATACTCTTGTTGCGGCCAAGGATTTGGCGGCGATGGTCGACGGGCAAGTGCTGTGGGACGCTTATGCGAGTCAAGTCATCGTCACCCAAGGGGTGAAAACACGCAAATTTGGTGCAACGAGCGGGTTGTCTTTGCGTGATGGTGTCGCATATCTCTCGTCGTACGCTTGGATGGGCGCATTTCCTCAAGTGAAAATTACCACTGACGGAGCAAGGATTACGATCGAATGGAGGAGCACGTGAAATGGGACGCATTCGCATCTTAGATGCCCACTTGGCCAATCAGATTGCCGCGGGGGAAGTCGTCGAACGTCCCGCCGCTGTCGTCAAGGAGCTTGTCGAAAACGCCATTGACGCAGGGGGGACACGCATCGCTGTTTCGATCTCGCAAGGGGGCATGCAAAGCATTCGGGTCACCGATGACGGACATGGCATGGACAAAGAAGACTTGGTCACGGCGTTTGAGCGACATGCTACGAGTAAAATTAAACATACCCGCGACTTATTTGCGATTCGTACGTTGGGATTTCGGGGCGAAGCGTTGCCGAGTATTGCTGCGGTCGCCAAAGTCGTGTGTCGTTCCGCTGCAACCGATGACGGATTGGCATACACGCTATCCATTGCGGGGTCTACCCGTGAAGAAATCGTAGCCGTTCCAGGACCCAGAGGCACGGACATGACGATCACAGATTTGTTTTTTAATACGCCCGCGCGACTAAAACACATGAAAACCGTCCAAACAGAGCTCGCCCACGTGACGGATTACATGTCTCGTTTGGCGTTTGCGTATCCGCACCTTTCTTTTGCCTTGACGCACGATGGACAATCGTTGTTGCACACGACGGGACAAGGAGATTTACGTCATACGATGGCTGCGGTATACGGGGCGCAGACGGTGAGTCGTTTTTTGGAAGTCTCCCAGACGACGACAGATTTTCACCTGCATGGCTGGATTTCGCCACCGGACACACACCGCGCAGGAAGAAATGGCATTACGCTCATCGTCAACGGACGGTATGTGCGCATGCACATGGTGAACCATGCGATCGTCCAAGCCTATGGGACGTTGTTGCCGGCGCAACGGTATCCCATTGGCGTATTGCACATGACGATGGAGCCGACGCTCGTCGATGTGAACGTACATCCCGCCAAACTCGAAATTCGTTGTTCCAAAGAGGGAGAACTGCTAGCAGCAGTGCGTCGTGCGGTGTCGCATACGTTGCGTCTTCATACGCATATTCCGTCAGGCGTTGCGTTGCGCCCCCAAAAACCCGCGGTGTTTCAACCCGCATCCACGACACCCAAACGTCCTCCGCTTGTGCAAGGCGTGTGGCGTGAAAAACATGCTCCTGCACTTATGGAGGCGTTACTCGGACAAGGAGCGTCTTCGGCACTGTCTACGCAAGCCGGGGTATCTCCTGCGCCCACGACAGCAGAAATTTCTGCCAACACGGTGGACGATCAACCGCGCACCGCATACACAGTGCCAGACATGCACGCGCCACAACAACGTTTTCCCTCTCTTCACCCGATTGGCGCAATCCACCATACGTACATTGTCGCACAGCATGCAGAAGGGCTGTACCTCATCGACCAACATGCTGCCCATGAGCGCGTGCATTATGAACGCATTTTGCATCAGTTTGCCACGGACGATCGGCATCGGTACACACAGCCCATGCTCCTCCCCCAAACGATGGAATTTACAGCGACCGAGCATGCATTATTGCATACGCATATGGAACGATTTCGTGCGCTCGGGGTGGAACTAGAGCCGTTTGGAGGACACACGTGGGTCGTGCGTGCCCATCCGCCGTGGATCGAGGCCACAGCAGTCGCGCAGACGATTCGCGATATGGTGCAAGACGTGTTTGACGATCAAGCACTTGACCTTGTAAAATTGCGCGACCATACCGCAAAACGATACGCCTGCATCGCATCGGTCAAAGCGCACCAACCCCAAACACAACGTGCAATGGAACAGTTGCTTCAACAGTTGTCGTCGTGTACAGAACCGTTTACGTGTCCGCACGGACGGCCGACGGTTATTGCATTTTCTACTTATGATTTAGCCAAAATGTTCGGAAGGGTGAACGCATGATCGTCGTCACAACCGCACTACGCCCGACAAAGGAGACGGTGTCTCGGGCACAAATGCTCGCCCAAACGTGGGGACTTCGGTACGTGTCGCGACACACCATGACGACGCCCTTTTCAGCACTCGTCGTGACCGCACAGGACGTTCGTTATGTACAAGGAGACCAGCGACCGTTCATCTACCACCCGGGCATGGCGATGGTGCGTGCCAAACGCCTTGCCTCAGGGGAAAGCGATGCGTTGCTCCGAGTGGCAAAATTCACCCCCGGGGATACCGTACTGGATGCAACAGCTGGTTTGGGAGCCGATGCAGCCATTTTTTCCTTCGCAGGGGGCGAGCGCACGACAGTCACGGCGATCGAACACGCCTTGCCCGTTGCGATCGTGTTGCATCACGGATTGCAGCACTATACGTCGTCTTTTCCCGCTTTTGATACTGCCTTGCGGCGCATTGCCGTAGAGTGGGGGGACCATCGGGAACGAATTGCGGCGATGCCTCCTGACAGTGTCGATATCGTATATTTTGATCCGATGTTTTCCCAACCGATCGAAGCGTCTTCGGGGCTCGATGCGTTGCGTCTTGTCGCAGAGCGGATGGAGCTTACGGAAGAGACGATCGCCAAAGCGACCCGTGTCGCCCGTAAAACCGTCGTCATAAAAGCACGCGTAGACAGCCCGTTGTTCGCTGCCTGTGGGTGTACCGTGTGGCCGTCTAGACGCATTGCCTATGGGGTGATCGCCCGATGACACAGACCATGAATGCGCTACGGGACAGTGCTAACCCGTTGCTCGTCGTATGCGGACCGACTGCGATAGGAAAAACGGCATATAGCATCGCCCTCGCCGAACACGTTGCTCCTGATGTCGAGATCGAAATTGTCTCGGGGGACGCGTTGCAAGTGTACCGCCACATGGACATCGGCACGGCCAAACCTACGCAGGAACAACGCACAAAAGTGCGACATCATTTGCTCGACCTCGTGGAGCCGACACATTCTTTTTCAGTCGCAACATACCAACAGGCGGCCAAAACGTGTATCGCAGACATTCAGCAACGGGGGCGGCTGCCCGTTTTAGTCGGTGGGAGTGGGTTGTACATCGCCTCTGTCGTGTATGACTACGCACTGCATACGAAAGGCGACCCAGACGTGCGCCAACGCTGGTATGCGTATGCCCATGAACACGGGGACGATGCACTTTATGCCGCGCTGTGCCAACGCAACACACAAGCCGCCTCACGAATACATCCGCACGATCGGTTGCGCCTCGTACGTGCACTCGAACTCTGGGAAACACAGGGGCACGTCCAACGCACCGCAGACAAACAGCAACAGCAATCTCCGTACACGTTATGCATGATTGGTTTGACCATGGCGCGGGAAAAACTTTATGCGCGCATAGACGCGCGGGTGGAAGAAATGGTGCATCACGGATTAGAAGCCGAAGCCTGTGCGTTGTTTTCACAGTTTCACGACCCTACAAGCCCAGCGTATCAGGCGATAGGGTACAAAGAGTGGCGTGCATGCGTAGCGGGAAGCAGCACAAAAGAAGACGTGATCGCAGACATCCAAAGAAATACGAGACGGTATGCAAAACGACAACTTTCATGGTTTCGCACAATGCAGGCAATCACGTGGATCGATGTGACGGATTCGACGCAGTCGCATGTTCATGTAGGTCGCATGTGTGCTATAATGGGGCTACACTTTTAGCTGGGCGTAGGGCGTGTCTACGTGTATTGCGAAGATTAAGGGGGAGTATGTCGATGAATCGCATGACAGTGTTACAAGATCATTATTTGAATGCCTTACGTAAGGAAGCGAACATGGTAGTCATTTATTTGGTCAATGGGTTCCAAATTCGGGGGCACATTCGTGCTTTTGATAATTTCACGGTCATCGTGGAGAGCGAAGGACGCCAACAGCTCATTTACAAACATGCGATTTCAACGTTTGTCCCATCTCGCCCTGTGATGTTATATGCCGAAACGCCCGCTGAACCCGACACGTCCACCTAATCCAAATCGCATCGTGAGACCGACTGTTTTTTGCATGAAAGCAAAAAGTAGTTTCATTGACAGGTCGTATGGATTGACACTAATACGAAACACGGATTAAAAACATCTATGCAGAGCGTTTCCTTTTACGAGAAAGCAAAGAGGTTTTTAACCAATAAGAAATAAGTATTCACATCGTTTTTGTTATGAAATACGGAGGAACACGCAGTGTGGACTTCGTATCATACGCATGCCAATGAGATCATCACTTTGATTTCCCATGCGTATCAACACCCAAAATGAGGTGACCGTTCATTGTCGGATGCACAATCGCATGTTCGTAATTTTTGTATTATTGCTCATATCGACCATGGGAAATCTACCCTCGCCGATCGCATTTTAGAGTATACGGGTGCGATCGAACAACGGGAGATGCAAGAACAGTTGCTAGATACGATGGATTTGGAGCGGGAGCGGGGCATTACGATTAAGTTGCAAGCCGTACGCTTGAGTTATCGGGCAGACAACGGGGAGACATATACGCTAAATTTGATCGATACCCCCGGACACGTCGATTTTACGTATGAAGTTTCTCGGAGTTTGGCAGCATGCGAAGGGGCGATTCTCGTCGTCGATGCCGCACAAGGGATCGAAGCGCAGACATTGGCCAATGTGTATTTGGCGTTGGACAATGCGCTAGAAATTCTTCCTGTGATCAACAAGATCGACTTGCCGAGTGCCGATCCCCCACGGGTGCGTCAAGAAATTGAGACGGTGATCGGACTCGATGCCCAAGACGCAGTACTCGCATCGGGCAAAACAGGGGTCGGCATTCATGACATCTTAGAACAAATCGTCCAGCGCATTCCTCCCCCCCAAGGCGACCCGGGCTTGCCGACGAAAGCGTTAATTTTTGATTCGCACTATGATGCGTACAAAGGGGTCATCGTCTACGTCCGAATGGTCGATGGCGTGATTCGAACAGGGTCGCACATTCGTTTTATGGCGACGGATAAGACGTTTCAGGTCATCGAAGTTGGGGCATTTCGTCCCAAAATGACGCGTGTGGACGCACTGTATGCTGGAGATGTCGGTTTTATCGTCGCAGGGATCAAAAACGTGAAGGATACACGGGTAGGGGATACGATCACCGATGCCCACAATCCGACAGCACTTGCTTTGCCAGGGTATCGTCGCCTCAATCCGATGGTGTTTTGCGGGCTATATCCGATCGATACGAACGATTATACGGCATTGCGTGAAGCATTAGAAAAGTTGGAGCTCAACGACTCGTCGTTGCAATACGAACCAGAGACATCACAAGCGCTGGGATTTGGCTTTCGTTGCGGGTTTCTCGGGTTACTGCACATGGAAATTCTCCAAGAGCGCATTGAGCGCGAATTTCATATTCCGTTGCTTACGACAGCGCCGAGTGTGGTATTCCACGTGACAATGACGAATGGGGAGACGGTGTCCATCGACAACCCTGCGTTGATGCCGGATCCCCAAAAGATTGAATATATCGAAGAGCCGTACGTCGTCGCTTCGATTCTCGTCCCCCAAACGTACGTAGGAGCGATCATGGAGTTGTGCCAGACGAAGCGGGGAGAGTTTTTGGACATGGCGTACTTGGACGCCTCACGGGTGACGCTAAAATACGACATTCCATTGGCAGAAATCGTGTATGATTTTTTTGATCAACTCAAATCACGGACGCGTGGGTACGCCTCTTTTGATTACGAGCTCAATGGCTACAAACGTTCTAATCTAGTAAAACTCGACATCTTGCTCAATGCCGAAAAAGTCGATGCGTTGTCATTTATTGTGCACCGTGACCAATCGTATCATCGCGGGAGAACGTTGTGCGAGAAGCTCAAAGACATCATCCCGCGACACATGTTTGAAGTCCCGATTCAAGCCGCCGTCGGTCAAAAAATTATTGCCCGCGAAACCGTGAAGGCGATGCGCAAAAACGTACTTGCCAAATGTTATGGCGGAGACATCACACGCAAACGCAAATTATTAGAAAAACAAAAAGAAGGTAAAAAACGGATGAAACAAGTCGGGGCGGTCGAGTTGCCCCAAGAGGCATTCATGGCCATCTTAAAAATCGATCCGTAACTTCTTGTGCACACGTACGTGCTTCATTCACACATTGCAGGGAGGAAGGCGTGTCATGCGTCACAAGGTCGAAACGCCCCATGCGCTTTATGTGCACATTCCTTTTTGTACGAACAAATGTCATTACTGTGATTTTAACTCCGTCGTGCATGCGGGACAACCTGTCGAAGCGTATTTGGATGCGTTAGAGAACGAGATGGCACGCACGGTCCACGCAGTTGTACCCCAACGCATAGACACCGTTTTTATTGGTGGGGGGACACCAACGGTGCTCACGCCTGCGCAGTTACAACGCCTGCTTGCAAACATTCGCACGTATTTTTTGCGGGGGCGAGGGGGTGGTGACGTCGAAGTGACCATGGAAGCAAACCCCGGCACGACGAGCCAAGAAAAGTTGTGTGCGATGAAAGAGGGGGGCGTAAATCGGCTGAGCTTTGGTGTACAGTCGTTTGACCCTGCTTTGTTGCAAACACTCGGACGCATCCATGGGCAAGCAGACGTGTATACGAGTGTGGCGCAAGCGCGCGCAGTGGGGTTTACGAACATTTCACTCGATTTGATGTACGGATTGCCCAATCAAACGGTGCATACATTGGCGCAAAGTGTGGCGTCTGCATTGGCATTGGACGTGCCTCACTTGTCTATTTATGGGCTAAAGGTAGAGGAACAAACACGGTTTTATCAGCTGTATCAGAGAGGCGAGTTGCCATTGCCTTCCGAAGACGAAGAAGTCGAGATGTATGAGCGCATTCGGACGATGACGACCGAACATGGATATGCACAGTATGAAGTGAGTAACTTTGCAAAACCAGGGTATGCCTCCGCACACAACTGCGTGTATTGGCGCAATGAAAGTTATTATGGCATCGGAGCGGGGGCACATGGGTACGTGCGTGGTACTCGCCATATGAACATCAAAGGAGTGGCAGCATACATTGATGCGGCGCAACGTCAGTTGCCCCGTGCCGACACGCAAGACGTATCGCCGAAAGAAGCCATGGAAGATTTTATGATGGTCGGATTGCGCTTGTGTGCTGGCGTGACGCAAGCAGATTTTATCGCCCAATTTGGCATGTCATGGGAGACACTGTTTGGCGAAGTCATCGAACGCCTTCTCGCACGCAAGTGGCTCTGTCGTACCGTTGGTGGGATCGCGCTTACAGAAGCGGGATTGTTTTTCGGCAATGACGTTTTCGGGGCATTTTTGGAGCACAGCGGGCAACAGAACGTCTCGTCTCGGGTGCAAACCATATAATAAAGGAGAAAGATATTCATGGACGATGTCGTGTGTCGCCCAGCGGTGATTGACGATGTGGAGGGCATCACGAAACTGATCGCCCATTATGCGGCGTTGGGAATTATGTTGCCACGGTCGCGTGAAACGATTTTACGGCATTGGGATTCGTTTGTCGTTGCCATGGCGGATGCCCACGTGATCGGCTGTGGTTCATTGACACGACTTGGCGCAGATCTCGTGGAAATTCGTTCGCTTGGACTGGATGTGGCGTATAAGGGGCGTGGCCTTGGACGACAGCTCATCACACAACTCATTTGCAAAGCGCAAACGATGGGCATTTCTACGGTGATGGCGTTGACGTACGAGGTGGATTTTTTTCTGCGCAATGGCTTTGTTGTCGTGCACAAAGAAATTTTCCCTGAAAAAGTATGGCGTGACTGCATTCATTGTCCCAAACAACACCAGTGCGATGAAATTGCCGTCGTGCGCAAACTCGATATAAAGTCCCCAGCGGAGGGGTAAAATGGATCGTATAATACGATTCAAGATTGCAGTACAGTTCGACGCAAAAGGGAACGATCGATATAGATGTGCTCAATAAGGAATTCGCATAAACTGTAAATTCATCGGTGTTTTCGCATTGAGAAATCAGGGACAGCAAAGGCATTTTTCTTGTGCGTCATCTTCGTAAGCATGGTCTTGACAACGTCAATGAGATGCGTTACGATACGAATAGTTTGGCACTCTTTGCGTGTGAGTGCTAACATTTTCGGCATCCATTGTATGACAACGAAGTGCATTCGTGCGATACGAGAGGGGGGAGAGCACACGTGTTAACCGAACGCCAAAAGTATATATTGACTGTTGTCATCGATGACTTTATACGGTGTGCCGAACCGATCGGTTCACGCAGTGTGTCGAAGCATACAGAGATTGGGTGTAGTCCGGCGACGATACGCAATGACATGTCTGATCTCGAAGCGTTGGGGTATCTCGAGCAACCGCATCCGTCTTCTGGACGCGTGCCCTCCCAAAAAGGGTATCGCTACTACGTGGATTATTTGCTCAGCCCCGGGATGTTGACCGATCACGAGAAAGAGAAAGTGAAGTCTTTTTTTGCGCACCGTATTGATGAGATGCAACAAGTCATACAGCATGCGACGCAAGTGTTATCCCAGCTTACCCAATACACGGCGGTCGTCTTAGGGCCAGAGACACGTCACCATACGTTGGCTTCGATACAACTCATCCCGATTGCAGATGAAACTGCGGTCGCTTTATTGGTCACGAATACGGGGCACGTAGAAAATCGTACGGTGCGGTTGCCCAATGGTGTGTCGTTGCAGCACGTGGAGCAGTTTGTCCGTTTGATGAACGATAAATTGCGAGGGGTTCCACTTTCCCGTTTGCGTCAGAAGATTGAGAAGGAGCTCATGGCCGAGCTAACGCTCCACATTGCAGACTATGAAGAGCTCAATGGACTCATTGATGCGCTGTTTACACGCGACGGGACGGAACGGTTCGTGTGGGGCGGGGCGAAAAATATGTTGCGTCATAGTGAGTTTCAGAGTGTCGAAAAAGTGCGTGATCTTTTGGACACGCTTGATCAAGCACAATCGTGGCGTAAAGTGTTTGCCAACGTACCACAAGGGATTCATGTCAAGATTGGCGAAGAGTTTTCGTGGCAGGCCATTCACGATTGTAGCATGATCACGGCTTCGTATACGATCGATGACGATGCGATGGGCATGATCGGTGTACTCGGACCGGTTCGGATGGACTATCGTCGCGTCATTGCCGTATTGCAACAGTTTACAGCCGAATTATCCCATCAATTTTCTCGTGGGCATCGACAAGCAGGAGAACTACACAAGGAGGGGCATGACCCATGGAACCGATGACAACACCGCATGAGCCGACGGAAGTTTCTTTGGAGGACGGGGACACCGTTGTTGCGCAAGAGGCAGTGCCCGTAGCGGGGACGACACATGCTGATCCGCAAGACAACGTTTTGGATGCAACACGTGCCGTGATCGAACAACTCGAAGGGAAACTACAAGAACTCCAACAGCGTCATTTGCGGATGCAAGCGGACTTCGATAACTTTCGGCGGCGTTCGCGCCTCGAAAAGGAGGAATACACGAAATACGCCCACGCCCAGCTGTTGGAGGGGATACTTCCGATTGTCGATAATTTTGAGCGGGCGATTGCGGTTCGCCAAGAACAACAAGATGTCGAAGCGGTCATCCGTGGGGTGACGATGATATACCGTCAGATGGAACAGTGGTTAGAGCAAGCCGGCGTACAACCGATCTTGGCTGTAGGACAGGCGTTTGACCCTGCTTATCACCAAGCAATTTCCCAGACTGAGGCATCAGAAGCGTATCCTTCTGGGACGATCGTCGAACAACTCCAACGGGGATACGTACTCCACGACAAAGTGATCCGTCCAGCGATGGTCAAAGTCGCCGAATAAGCGATCACACAGCATAAATAATAAGCGCATATTTTTAAGGAGGAACAACGAGATGAGCAAAGTAATCGGGATCGATTTAGGGACGACCAATTCTTGCGTAGCCGTGATTGAAGGAGGGGAACCTGTCGTCATCGCCAACCGCGAGGGAAATCGGACGACACCCTCGATCGTCGGCTTCAAAAAAGATGGCGAACGTATCGTCGGTGAAACCGCAAAACGCCAAGCGATCACAAATCCGGATCGGACGATTGCCTCCATAAAACGGTACATGGGGACGACACACAAAACAATCATTGACGAGAAAGAATACTCTCCGCAGGAAATATCGGCTATGATCTTACAAAAATTAAAGTCCGATGCTGAAGCGTATTTAGGACAGACGGTGACACAAGCAGTGATTACCGTGCCAGCGTATTTTAACGATGCCCAGCGTCAAGCGACCAAAGACGCAGGGAAAATTGCGGGGCTTGAAGTATTGCGCATCGTCAATGAACCGACAGCGGCGGCGCTTGCATACGGCATCGAAAAAAATGAAGACCAGATGATTCTTGTTTTTGATCTTGGGGGAGGAACGTTCGACGTTTCTATTTTGGAGCTCGGCGATGGCTTATTCGAAGTAAAAGCAACGAGTGGGGACAACCGCCTCGGAGGCGATGACTTTGACCAAGTGATCATCGATTATTTGGTAGACACGTTCCGCAAGGAACAAGGTGTCGACCTTTCCAAAGACCGTGCAGCCGTGCAACGTCTCAAAGATGCCGCTGAAAAAGCGAAAAAAGAACTGTCTTCTGTACTCACTTCGGCGATTTCGTTGCCGTTTATTACCGTCGTCGAGGGCATCCCCCAACATTTAGAATTGTCATTGACTCGGGCAAAATTCGAAGAATTGTCTGCCTCCTTGGTTGAACGCACGATGGGACCAACCAAACGGGCACTGGCAGATTCAGGGTTGTCTGCAGACAAAATCGACAAAGTTGTGCTCGTTGGTGGCTCGACACGCATCCCTGCGGTGCAAGAAGCGGTCAAAAAACTCATTGGCAAAGAGCCTTATAAAGGTGTCAATCCAGATGAAGTGGTCGCTGTAGGGGCGGCAATTCAAGCCGGTGTATTAACCGGAGATGTCAAAGACGTCGTATTGGTCGATGTGACCCCGCTCTCGCTGGGGATCGAAACGGCCGGTGGCGTATTTACGAAGATGATCGAACGCAATACATCGATCCCCACGAGCAAGTCACAAGTGTTCTCAACGTATGCCGACAACCAACCTTCCGTAGAAATCCACGTTCTTCAAGGCGAACGTTCCATGGCTTCAGACAACAAAACATTGGGTAAATTTATGTTGAGTGACATTGCGCCAGCGCCACGAGGCATCCCCCAAATTGAAGTGACTTTTGATATCGATCCAAACGGCATCGTCAATGTCAGTGCACTCAACAAAGGAACAGGGAAAAGCCAAAAAATCACCATCACATCTTCCGGCGGATTGTCTGATGCGGAGATCGAACGCATGGTCAACGATGCGGCACGCAATGCAGAGGAAGACCGCCAACGTATTGCACTAGTTGAGGCGACCAACGAAGCGGATCAGCTTCTATACAGTGCAGACAAAGCAGTAAAAGACTTGGGTGACCAAGCAACAGAAGCCGAAAAAAATGAAATCGAACAAGCGAAATCGGCAGTAAAACAAGCGTTGGAGACGAAGAACATCGATTCTATCAAAAAAGAAAACGAAAAATTATCCGATATCGTCCAAAAACTATCGGTAAAACGATACGAGCAGGCGAATGCCGATGCGTCTGCCACCGAAGGGACAACGTCTACTGACGGAGAAAAATTTGTGGATGCGGACTACGAAGTCGTGGACAAAAAAGAATAAACGCACGGGGCGCATGAAAACGCGATGTGTCGATACCAAAGTGTATGAAAGAACGCAGTGGGAAAGCTCAAGCATGCTTGGGCTTTCCTGCATTCCACGGTTGTGCGGGGCGAAGACGTTGCGCCTTTTACAATCGTTGTAATTTACCTTATTTTTAGGAGATCCTCTTATGCGCATTCCTGACTCTCTTCAACAAGTACAGCAACAAGTGACACAACACCCGTTATATACGACGATTGAGACGATTGAACAATTGCGTATCTTCATGTCGCACCACGTTTTTGCGGTGTGGGATTTTATGAGCTTATTAAAGCGATTGCAACAACACGTGACGACCGTCACCATTCCATGGACTCCGTATGCGCACGGGCATTTCACGCGTTTTATCCACGAGATTGTGTTGGCCGAAGAATCGGATCACGATGGGCAGGGCGGGTATGCGAGCCATTATGCGCTATATCTCCAAGCGATGACGCAATGTGGCGCACATACCGCAACGATTGAGAAGTTTGTATCTTTGGTGCAGGCTGGCGTGTGTGTCGAGCAAGCATGGCAACACGTGCATGTACCCATTTCTGTACGAAATTTCGTGACGCATACGTTGGACATTGCACAACAGGGAAAACCCCATGAGGTGGCTGCTGCCTTTTTGTACGGGAGAGAAGATTTAATCCCTGAGATGTTCCAAGCGTTCGTCGATCGCTTGCGCCAACAGGGAATGGCGTATCCAAAGCTCACGTATTATTTGCAACGGCACATTGAACTCGATGGCGACCAGCATGGACCGTTAGCTAAACGATTGCTTGAAGCGTTGTGTGGGGACGATGCCCAAAAATGGGAAGAGGCGTATGCGGTGGCAACGAAAGCTTTGCAACAACGCGTACAATTATGGGATGGCGTGTTAAAAGCGGTAACGTCTTGAGCGGAATGCCGTTGTCGTGTGGGAAAATTTGTGAGAGTTTTATACGAAACACGGATGTAAAACATCGATGCAGAAGCTCCCTTTTGCCAGAAAGCACAGTGATTTTTAACCAATAGGATTCCTGCATTCAAACCATGTTTAGTATAAAGCGTAAAAAGTCGGTGGTCGACAAACACGGGCTTTTTTTCATCATTTCTAGAGAAATGGCATTATTTACTGAAAAACCCTTCGTGTTCGAAAGGGACATCTCTGTGTAGGGGAAGAGACCGTTGTGCACAGTGGTGTGGCATTTGCAGGAAAAAAAGACATGGTAGGCATGGCGTACGTGCCCAGTAGCAGTGGAGAAAAGTCAAATAAGAAAGTTTCTTCACAGGGACAATCCATGATACAATAGAGGATGGCATAGAAATGGGACGACATCCGCCCAATGCGGATGTGTATTATCGCTGTGCACCATCCCCAAGATTTGAACGAGCGGGTTTGTGAAAGGAGAAAGCATGTGTCCAAGCGAGATTATTATGAAGTATTAGGCGTCCCCAATGGTGCGGATGCAGAAACGATCAAAAAAGCATATCGACGGCTGGCGCGGGAGCATCACCCCGATGTGAACAAAGCCCCCGATGCCCAAGAAAAGTTTAAAGAAATTAAAGAAGCTTATGATGTGTTGTCTAGCGACGAAAAGCGGGCGCATTACGATCAACATGGACATACGGAACCGAATCAAGGGTTTGGTGGAGCAGATTTTGGTGGATCGGTCAATGACATTTTCGATATGTTTTTTGGGGGCGGTGGCAATCGACGCAATCCCAATGCCCCCCAACGCGGAGCAGATTTAGAAACAGTGCGGACGATCGAGTTCAAAGAGGCCGCATTTGGCAAGGAAATCGAGATAGAAATTTCACGAAGTGAAACGTGTGACGTTTGCCAAGGCACGGGGGCAAAGCCAGGCACGAAGCCGGAGACGTGTGGCACATGTAGAGGAACAGGGCAACAAGAAGTCGTCCAAAACACCCCGTTCGGTCGTATCGCAAGTCGACGGACGTGTGGCACGTGCAATGGCACAGGAAAAATCATCAAACAACGTTGTAACAACTGTTGGGGCAAAGGCAAAGTGGACAAAAAGCGTAAAATTTCTGTTAAAATTCCCGCCGGTGTGCATACAGGAGCGCAAATTCGCGTCACGGGTGAAGGGGAAGCGGGGACACGTGGAGGTGCCCCCGGCGACTTGTACATTACGATTCAAGTAAAACCGCATGAGTTTTTTGAACGCCATGGCGATGATATTGCCTGCAAAGTGCCGTTGACATTCGTCCAAGCGGCGTTGGGTGATGAGATCGAAGTGCCTACATTACAAGAACGTGTGATGCTCAAAATTCCACCAGGGACACAGACGGATACCGCTTTCCGCCTAAAAGGCAAAGGATTCCCCAAGTTGCGGGGCTATGGGCAGGGCGATTTGCACGTCAAAGTTGTCGTCGTCACACCTACGAATCTTTCAGATCACCAAAAAGAATTGCTACGAGAATTGGCCGGCGAATCATTGGACCAGTCCAAAGACAACAACAGCATTTTTGAGCGCATGAAAAGAGCGTTTATGGGCGAGAGCTGATACGCATTGTGGGGTGTATTCATGGAATGGCAACAGATGACGATCCAGACGCGTGAAGGGGCCACAGAAGCGATCTGTGCTTGGTTACACGACCACGGGTGTGCAGGTGTCGCCTATGAAACGTGTGGGGCACTTTCACAAGTGCAGGATACGTCGTTGGGGCAATGGTACGATCAACCGCTCAACGACATTGCCGAAGGAGATGCCGTCATACAAGCGTATTTCCCTTCGACGGTAGATGCGCAAGCGATCGCGCGCAATTTTGCGCAATTTCACCTCTCCTTTGATGCGTTTGGCTTAGACGGGGGTGCAATGCATGTGACGTGGGAAACGGTCACCGAAGAAGACTGGGCGCATGCATGGAAAACACATTTTAAGCCCTTGGCGGTCGGGCAACGTTTGCTCATTCAGCCGACGTGGGAATCGCTCACCACAAGTGATCGTCTTGTGGTGTGGCTTGATCCCGGAATGGCATTTGGCACAGGGCATCATGTGACGACGATCCAAAGTTTGCTTGCACTCGAACAAGTCGGTTGTGCAGGGCATACGGTCGTCGATGTCGGAACGGGGTCGGGGATTTTAGCGATTGCGGCGGCACGGTTGGGGGCAAAACAGGTCATCGCGCTTGATTTGGACCCTGTGGCGGTCAGCAGTGTGCGCGACAACGTGCACCAAAACGGCCTAGACGACACCGTTTCCGTGCGCACGAGCGACATGGTCAATGCATTGCGCCATGCCGATGGCACCTTTGAGCTGCACGCGCACCTTGTCGTGTCGAACATTTTGGCAGAACTGCTCATCCCGCAGACGACGGCCATTTTCGACTTGTTGCACACGGGAGGCGTTTGGATCGTCGCCGGCATTATTCAGGAAAAAGCCGAGGCGATGGTCCATGCATGCAAACGTGCCTCGTTTTTAGTGGAACAACAGACGACAACAGACGGATGGGTCGTCTTGGTGTTGCGCAAGGGGACGCCTGAGTGCGGGGAAAACGGATGATGCAACGGTATTTTGTAGTGCCAGAGGCGATGGAGGAGGCTCAAGCATACATTTGCGGTGACGATGCCCACCACATTCGCCGTGTCATGCGGATGCAAGTCGGGGACATGCTCATGGTTTGCAATGGAAATGGACGGACGAGCAGGGGGACGATCGTTGCGTTCGATGAACACGGGGTACGGGTCGCGTTGTGTGAAGAAGTACAGACGTCCACGGAGCCAGCCGTGCCGTTGTGGGTTGCCCAAAGTATGCCCAAGGGAGATAAGATGGACGTCGTCATCCAAAAAGGAACCGAGCTTGGGGCAACAGCGTTTTACCCGTTTTATAGTGCACGTACGATCGTGCATTATGCGGACACCCAAGTGACGAAGCGCACACAACGTTGGCGCAAAATTGCCAAAGAAGCCGCCGAACAAGCCGGACGGACGACCATTCCTTTCGTGCATGAGCCACACACATGGCAAGGGATATGGGCACTGCATGCGCAGGCCGCATTGACCCTTTGGTGTGATGTGCAAGCAACACAACGCCTGTCTTCTGTGCTCAAATCCGATGTGCAAGCACAGGTTCCCACCACAGAAGCCCCGCAGCGTCCCCTCTTGGTCATCATCGGACCCGAAGGGGGTTGGACGGAGGAGGAACGCATGACCGCCCACCACGCGGGGTGTCGCCTCGTGTCGCTCGGGAACCGCACGCTCCGCACAGAAACTGCAGCACTCGTCGTGCTGAGCAGCCTGTTGTATGCAGTAGGCGAGCTGTAACGGTGCAAACCGCACGACAAGGCGATCGATTCGTAGTGATGAAAGGAGGGGGGCACCCGATGAAAACTGTGGCATTTGGCACACTCGGTTGCAAAGTAAATTTTTATGATACGGAAGCGATGGGGCATCAATTTACACAAGCAGGGTATGTCATTGTGGATTTTGAATCCGCCACCGCAGACGTGTACGTGATCAATACGTGTACAGTGACCAATACAGGGGATAAAAAAAGCCGCCAACTCATTCGTCGCGCCATCAGGCGCAATCCGGATGCGGTCATCGTCGTGACGGGGTGTTACGCCCAGACCTCTCCAGAAGAAATTATGGCGATGCGCGGGGTGGATCTTGTCATTGGGACGCAAGGACGCGACAACATCGTGCCACTCGTCGAACAAGTGCAAAGCACGCGCCAACCGTACAATGCAGTGCGCAATATTCGCAAAACGCGCCAATTTGAAGAACTTGATGTGCCACAGTTCGGGGATCGTACCCGTGCTTTTTTGAAAATCCAAGAAGGATGCAACAATTTTTGTACATTTTGCATCATCCCTTGGTCGCGGGGGAAACTGCGTTCCCGTGAACCGGCCCATGTCATTCGCCAAGCCCAAATGTTAGTAGACGCAGGGTATGCAGAAATTGTGCTTACGGGCATCCATACGGCAGGATACGGGGAAGATTTGGACGCGTACTCTTTTGCACAGCTTTTGCGGGATTTGCATCGGGATGTTCGTGGATTGCAACGTTTGCGCATTTCATCGATCGAATCGAGTCAACTGACCGCGGACGTACTCGACGTATTGATGAGTACACCGACGTTTTGTCGCCATTTGCATGTACCGCTCCAAGCAGGAGATGACACGGTGTTGCAACGGATGCGTCGCCTGTATACGACCGATGCATACGCCACGACGATCGAACACATTCGCAAACGTTGGCCACAGGTGGCCATTACGACGGACGTCATTACAGGATTTCCAGGGGAAACCGAAGAAATGTTCCAAAAAGGCATGCAGTTTATGCAAGAGATGGCATTTGCAGAAATGCATGTGTTCCCGTATTCGAAGAGGTCAGGCACTGTCGCTGCCCGCATGGACGGACATCTTTCTACAGAGACGAAGCATGAGCGTGTGTTGCAACTGATCGATTTGTCCGAAACGTTACAACAACAATACGCCCAACAATTTGTGGGGACGACACTCGATTGCCTTGTAGAACGGGAAGCCAAAGACCGCCAAGGCTGGGTAAGTGGATATACTGACAATTATTTGCATGTCACGGTCGAAGCAGACGGGGCTACACTTGGGAAATGTATGCCGGTTACCATCGTCGAAGCGCGTGCGGACGGGTGTGTGGGTGTGCATGCGACACGGGCACGGGCAGAGGCAGGGGGGCAACGATGACGCTGACGTTTGTGTTGGGGCGAGCGGGAACGGGAAAAAGTGAGCGACTGTACCAAGACATTGCATCACGGTGGGAGCGGAAACTGTCTGATCCCCCGCTGTTATTGCTCGTGCCAGAGCAAATGGCGCTCGAAGTCGATCGGCAGCTCGTGTATCGCTTTGGGGCGACCTTGCACATTCAAGCGTTGAGTTTTCGGCGGTTTTCCCAACGCATTGCCGAGCAATGGGGCGGAGCGACACGGCAATATTTGAATGAAACAGGAAAAGCGATTGCCATGCATCGGGTATTGTTGGGGGAGGACAGTCCTTTTCCGATGTTGTCGGGCCGGTCTCATGGCGAGGGATGGACGCAGCGTATGCTTGCGGGGTATCACGAATGCAAACGTTATCAGATAGACACCGCCTTACTGCTAGAATGGGCGAACAATGAAAAATTTTCTCCGCCGCTGCAAGAGAAATTACAACGGTGTGCGCAGCTGTACGCACGCATGGACGCTCAACTAGCGCAACATCATTTTGTCACCGAAGATGCTTTACTCCATGCTGCGATGTTGTTGCGGACGACGACAGCAATGGCGGGGGCATGCGTGTGGATCGACGGGTTTCATGGGTTTACGCCAGCGGAGGAAGCGGTCATTGGGGCGTTGTTGCCTTGTGCGTCTCAGGTGACGATTGCTTTGACGTTGCCTCGTCCATTGGACATCAACGAACATATCGACGAATTAGAGCTGTTTCATCCGACCGCCCGCACGTATGCTTCACTGCGTGCGATCGCCGCCGACGCACAAACACAGGTTGCATGTGTCGTGTGCGATGTGGAAAAAGGCTTTCGGCATGCCCCCTCTTCGCTGTTGTCCCATGCGGAACGACGATGGGTGTATGCAGAAAGTGTGTTCGGATCTCGTACTCCCCCCGAGGAGGGTGAAACGTTATCCGCCAAAGCGACGATGACACTTTGTGAAGCAGCCGATCCGCGGGAGGAAGTACACCATGTCGCACGGACGATCGTCGCCTACGCACAGCAAGGGGTACGTTGGAAGGACATGGTCATCGTGGTGCGGGAGTGGGAAGTGTATGTTCCCCTATTTGAAGAAATATTTTCGAATTTGCACATTGCGTATTTTCTCGACCAAAAGCGTCAGGCAACGATGCATCCCCTGTGCGAATTATTGCGTGCGTTATGCGAGATGGTGACGACAGATTTTTCATATGATGCGGTTTTTCGCGCGGTAAAAACAGGGCTATTTATCCCCCGCTGGGTGGTTTCATCGGGGGTAGTCGGTGTGGAGGGCAGCGATGAATTAGAAAATATCGTGTTAGAGCGAGGCATTCGTGGGCGCATGTGGCATGCGCCTTGGCACGGCTATGCGGAGCCCACTGGTGCGATCGACCAGGCGAGGCAACGCATTGCACAACGCATCACTGCGATCGATAGGTGGGTGACGGAGGCAAAGACGATGCACGACCTCGTATGCGGATTGTATGCGTTACTCGAACAGATGGCGGTCGTGCAAACGCTCCAACAGTGGGCGGCAGAAGCGACCGCAGCGTCTTGCCACGAACAAGCACAAACACATCGCCTCGTTTGGGATCACGTGTGTGACATGTTCGATCAATGCGTCTTGTTGCTGGCAGACGATGAGGCAAACATTGCACGATTCGCATCGTTGTTGATGGCGGGATTTGAGACCATGACGCTGGGGATGATTCCGCCGTCGTTGGATCAAGTGCTCATCGGGCATTACGATCGCACGCGTGTCCCGCCCGCAAAGTACGTATGGATGCTCGGGGTCAATGAGGGCGTCGTCCCTGCATCGCAGGACACGGGCGGATGGATCGGAGAGGACGAACGGACGGCGCTACGCGAAGCAGGATGTACGTTGGCCCCTGATGGGATGCGGTTGGTACGCGATGAGCGATTTTTGCTGTATACGATCGCTTTTTCGCCATCAGAAGGGCTTTTTGTGAGTTATACGCGTGTGGATGGGCAAGGCAACGTCCGCTGGCCGTCGGAGTGGGTCACCCAATTGCGACAGTGGCTTGATCCCCTTGCGCTACACGTCATCCCGCGCACGGCGGATGTTTTCACCGACGACACCGTCGCACTGGCCCATGCAGGCACTGCCTATGAGGCATCCCGCTGGCTCATGGGAGCGTTACGACAAGCGCGGGACGGTCAAACAATCTCAGGGGTATGGTGGGCGGTATATAACGAATTGCATCGCCTTTCCGCGAGAGACCATCTCGCCTTGCTTGCTGCCATCACGGCGCGGTATACCCCGACCCCGTTGAGCGAGACGGCGGTGCACGCCTTGTATGGTTCCCCGCTACATACGACCGTTTCGCGGTTAGAAAAAGTTGCAGCGTGTCCATTTGCCCATTTTGCGACGTATGGGTTGCAACTCGCAGAACGCAAACGGTATCGGTTGGAACGTCCCGATGTGGGGCAGTTTGTGCATGACGTCTTGCACCGGCTCACAACCCAATTGTTAGCAAACGGCATGTCATGGGAACAGCTCGATGAGGCGCAGGGGGCGGCATGGGTTGAAGTGGCAGTCGACGACTGCGTGCAAGATTTTAGGAACCGACTGTTTTACAGTTCGGAACGTTACCGCTATGTGACGGTATTGTTAAAACGGATGGTAAGACGTACCGTGCACACGCTACGCATGCAACACACACGTGGCTCATTTGCGCCACGCGAAACGGAATTGTCCTTTGGCAAAGGAAAACGGGTGCCTCCCTTGGTGATCTCCTTTCCCGACGGAGCTACGATGGAGCTTTCAGGACGCATTGACCGACTCGATGGGGCACTGGTGCACGGGAAGCAATATGTCCGTGTGGTAGATTACAAGTCTCGTGCGCAAGGACTGCTCCTTCAACGGGTGTATGAAGGATTGGTCTTGCAATTGCTCACGTATGGTTTGGTAGCGACAACGTTTTCTCACGTATGGCTTCGTGAACCCGCACATATCGCTGGTGTGGTGTATTTTCCTGTCCATTTTCCGCTGTTCTCACAAAATAAACCACTAGAACCCTCACAAATTGCCGAAGAAACCCTAAAAAAACACAAAATGAAAGGCTTATTGGTTGAAGATTTAGCGGTTGTACGGGCGATGGATGAGCAAGCCACGTCGTATTCTCCCCTCGTCGAAGTGCGGTGGAAAGCCGGAGATGTGTTGTCTAAGGCGGATTCCAAAACCGTTCCCCCCTTCTATTGGGACCGTCTTTTCGCATTTGTTGAACGCAAACTACAACACCTCGGACAACACATACGCAATGGAGGCATTGAAGTATCGCCGTATCGGCTGCAACAACAGACGCCATGCACGTTTTGTGCGCACGCTTCGGTATGTGGCTTTGATCCGACGCTAGCAGGCTATGCATACCGCGAACAACAACCGCACCGTGATGCCGACGTATGGGCCCGTATTGTACAGGAGGGAAAAGAGCCATGACAAACGACACTTCCACACGCACATGGACGCATGCACAACGGGCGGCGATTGAACAACGCGGGACGGACATCCTCGTCGCTGCCTCGGCGGGCTCGGGCAAAACCGCCGTCCTGATTGCACGCATCGTGCGGTTACTATTGGATGAAACGTCGGGGGTGGACTTGACCTCCTTGCTTGTGGTCACGTATACAAAAGCAGCCGCCGCACAAATGCGCCAACGGCTGCGCACGGTGCTTACCGCACAGTTGCAAGCACAGCCGACATCCCAACATCTCCGTAAACAGCTGTCGTTGTTTAGTCAGGCGTATGTCATGACGATTCATTCGTTTTGTACGCATGTCGTGCGTACGGGAATTGCGCATACGGACGTCGATCCCACGTTTCGCTTGGTGCAAGAAACCGAAAAACTCCTCCTCCAACAAGAAGCGATAGACGCTTTGTTAGAACAACGGTATCGTGCGTGTGCGCCTGACGCACCTGACGATCCATTTTTGCAACTCGTCGACACGTACGGGGGGAGGGTGAACGACGAACTGTTGGTCGAACAAATTAGGCGCTTGCATGAGTATGCGTGGAGTCAGCCGTTTCCGTACACATGGTTGGAGCGCATTGAGGCACAGTTCGCTTTGTGGGGGACGGAGGGGTCTTCTCCACCGTGGTTTGGTGCATACGAAGCGTTATTGCTGGCACAGTTCGAGGAATGGCATCGTACGCTCCAACGGGCGTATGAGGAAACGCAAACGATGCGAGGGCCCTATCCGTATGCCCCCGCCATCATGGCGGATGTACACATCGTGACCACGTGGAAAGATGTGCTCAGACAAGACGGATACGCAGCATGGGTAGCGCATGTGGAACAACAACGTCCGCTGGAGTTTACCAAGTTGCCAAGGATCAGTGGCAAGCACGACGTTGATCCCCTGCGCCAAGCTTCCGTAAAAAATTGGCGTAAAGACGTCAAAGAACAAATGAACGCCTTGGCAGATCGAACGGTACTTTGTGGGTATGTTCCGGATAAACAACGTTGCCAGAAACTTTCCCCATGTATTTCGACACTTATTTCCCTCGTAAAAGAGTATGAATCCCTGTATCAGCAGCGCAAACGGGCGCGAAAACTGCTCGATTTTACAGATTTGGAACATCAATGTTTGGCGCTTTTACTCGACCCTGCTTCGACACCAGAGCACATTTTACCGAGTCCGATGGCGTATGCGTTACAACGTCAATTTGCCGAAGTGCTCATTGACGAATATCAAGATACGAACGGCGTACAAGAAACCATTTTGCGCTGCATTGCGCGCCAAGAAGTGACGCACGAAGGGCAAGTAGGCAACCGTTTTATGGTCGGCGATGTCAAACAAAGCATTTATCGCTTTCGTCGGGCGCAACCAGAGCTTTTTTTGCACAAATATGCGCAATTTTCCCCGCTTGCCGATGGGGAGGAGACGCCAGACAGCACGCGTATAGGCGAACGAACAGGCGTGCGGATCGATTTGCGACAAAATTTTCGTTCCCGTCCTGAAGTGTTACAGACCGTCAATGCGTTGTTTCAGACGACCATGACCAAAGAGGGGGCAGAAATGGCGTATGATGAGCGGGCACACATGCAAGTCGGCGCTGTGTATGTCCCCGGCGGACATCCGCAGGCGTACGTGACAGAGCTGTACGTCATCGATGGGAAAGCGTGCAACGGAGGAGAGCAAGGCGACGCAGAAGACGGACGTACCGCAGACGACGAAAATGCAGACGATGTAGACGAAAAAAATGCAGATGGTGAAAACGACAGCAGCACGGCCGAAGCCCGCATGGTCGCTACACGGCTCGTGCGGGGATTGACCGCCTCCCCAGACGACCCGCAAGCGTTTTACGTCGTCGATGACCATACAGGAGCGCTGCGACGGGCGCAATTACGAGACATCGTCATCTTGTTGCGCAAAAAAACGCACATTGCGACGTACGTCAATGCACTGCAACGTGTCGGCATTGAGGCGCATGCCTCCTTGTCTGAAGGGTTTTTTGCTACGGTAGAAATCCAGACGATCGTTTCCTTGCTGCAAGTCATTGACAACCCATTGCAAGACATTCCGCTCGCTGCGGTCTTGCGTGCCCCGTTTAGTCGCTTTACGGACGAGGAGCTCGTGGCGATGCGGACAGCGGATCGTACATTGCCTACGTTGTATGAGGCAATGCATGCGGCGTTAGAGACGGCACAAAACGAGGAAAACGTCCACTGTGCGCCGTCCTCCCAGACGTGCCGATTGACCACGGACGGTGTCGAACGACTTCGTGCATGGGTACAGCGTCTCGCACAGTGGCGCACGTATGCAAGGGAGCACACGGTCAGTCAGCTTATTGCCAAAGTGTATCGTGACACGCGGTATGATGAATATGTGTTTGGGTTGCCCAAAGGGGATGTGCGCAAGGCGAATTTACACATGTTGTTGGCGCGTGCGCAGGAATATGAACGGTCCAGTTTTCGGGGGTTGTTCGATTTTTTGCGTTTTTTGGAACGGTTGCGCTTGCAAGAACAAGACATTGCCCCTGCAAATGTGCACAGTGAACAAGACGATGTCGTCCGTCTGATGACGATTCATACGAGCAAAGGATTGGAATTTCCCATCGTCGTTGTGGCAGGATTGGGAGGAAAGTTTAACCAAACGGATGAAAAGCAAGCGATTTTAATCCACAAAGAACTCGGCATCGGATCACGTTTTATCGATTTGGAAAAGGGAATTTCTCTCCCTACCTTGTCGCAATGGACAATCCAACAACAGCTTCGCTATGAACGTTTGGCGGAAGAAATGCGCGTACTTTATGTGGCATTGACACGCGCAAAAGAAAAACTCATTCTCTGTGGCACAGTATCGAAGAATTTTCCAACAAAAATGTCTGATTGGGCTCGATGGGCATATGAACGACCCGCGACGTTGACGCGCACTACGATCCAGCGGGCGGCTTGTTTTTTCGACTGGATCATGCCAGCGGTGATGCAACATCCCGATGCGCAACCGTGGTGTCAAACACACGACGTGTTGTGCATACGTGCGCATGAACATCCCCAAGACATCAAGACATGGCACATTCAGACGGTGACTGCGGTGCAAGAAGTCCCTCCACTCACCGACCATGTCCAGACGACGACGGAATACATGCCCCAGACGGTCATGCAATACGTGGAGACGGAGCAACCCGTCCCAGTGACATGGACGATCAAAAGCGACGACGTTCGGACAAAGATGGCATGGCAATATCCCTACACAGAAGCAACGAGGCAAGAAGCAAAACTGTCGGTTTCGCAGTGGCGAAAACAAGTCGATCGTTCGTCCGTGGCGCCAGCGAGGACAATGCCCTCCGAAGAAGAAAGAGAAGACGAAGAGGACGAAGCGGCTACGCAGGAACAGTCGGCACACCGCTGGAAGAAGCCCCAATTTATTTTGGAACGCACGATTTCCCCAGCCCAACGGGGGATGGCGTACCACATTGTGATGTATTTGTTTCCGCTGGCAGAAGCGAAGCAGATGACACGCGCGCGTGTCGAGACGTTGCTCATGCAATGGGAAAAGGGGGAGTGGATGTCCCCGAAGCAACGAGAAGCGGTGGATGCCCAAGCCATCGTACGTTTTTGGCAACATGACGTGGGAAAACAGCTACAACAAGCGACGGTTGTCGGGCGGGAATTGCCGTTTAGTGTGGGCGTGACGCCTAGCCAATTGAGCAGTCTCGAAAACGGGGGAGCGCAAACGACATTTCTCCCGCTCGAACACCATACAGCGCATGGTCGAGAAGATCTTGTGCTCATCCAAGGGGTCGTCGATTGTTTGTTTGAAACGTCCGAAGGACTTGTTTTGTTGGATTATAAGACGGAGTCGACGGTCGGGAAATCTGCGGATCAACTGCGAGAACAATATCGTTTGCAAGTGGAGATGTATACATGGGGGGTTTCGCAGGCACTGCAACGTCGTGTAGCGCGTCGGGTGCTCTACTTTTTTTCAGGGAACATGGCAGTATGGTTGTGAGGGGGTGCCAAACGACGTGAAAAACCATAAGGAGGAACACGGATGAAAACGCTCTTTATTGGGAACGGTGATTTCCATAAGTTCCAATAAAATGTAGTTACTACGTGGACAAAAGTTTGTTTATGCGGGAAATGGTTGACCTGCGCAGTGATGCTAAACACGATGTGAATATAGCGATCCTATGGGTTAAAAATCCATTTGGTTTCTCGTAAAAGGCCCCCTCTGCATAGATGCTTTTAATCTGTGTTTCGTATGAGGTGCACTTTATCTGCAATTCAAACGATACCAAGAACGCTTAAAAATTCTTCTTTTTTCCTGCAAAAAGCATTTCTCTGTGTAAGGGTTTTCAACAACATGTCAGATGAAACGCGCAAAATGATGCCTCAAAAGCATTGTTTTTTTTTTTTTTTTTTGTTATAGTTTTAATTATCAAATTGGTGCGTGTACCGGTTTGTGTAGTCACATCAAAACGACGAGGAGCGTGGACGAGGATGACGACAGGAATGATGAGAAAAGTAGCGGTGTACGCGGGTTTGCTTGCGATGACAGTGGGGATGGCGAGTGTGCAAGCACCGGAGGGCAGGGTGGACAACGGAAACATGGCGTCACCCTCGGTATAGGTGTGTATCGTGCGAATCCCGTATTAAAAACAGTATGGGGAGTTTACCCGACGGAGCAGGGGACTTGGAAGCGGGCGTGCAGAACTGATAGGATGTATGGTTTGAAAACGTGATGCGTATAAAAAATCATGGGAGGGTACAAAAATGCGATATATGCAAGGCGGATTGACAAGACAGATGATGAACATGGTGCTCAGTATCGTGATGTTGGCTGTAACCGTTCCGTCTTTGCCGATGAAGGCGTATGCCAATACGAACACGATCGAAGCAATCACAGGGT